>CAZZMU010000006.1:0-19680 GCA_964655345.1 uncultured Clavibacter sp. | reverse complement strand
CGTGAAGTCACAGAGGTTTATTTCTGTGCGGGCCGAATCCTACCTGACCCACAGCCCCATCTTTTCCACCGATTTCCCGCATAGAAACCTGGCTATTTCGTGGTTCAGGCATGGTCACAGCATGAAGTTCGCGATTGTTGTCGCTGCATTTCTCATCGGACTGATTACCGGTCTTGCGACCACTCCAGATTCTCACAGTGAAAGTTGGGCGACATTGCAACGGCGTGAAGCGCCAATAAACTCCGATTAATCGTTAAGCGCGTGGATGGGCTTGATCGTAAGCTTTCTTTATTCTCTCTTCCGATACGTGTGTGTAAATCTGCGTGGTTGAAAGTGAAGAGTGTCCCAAAATTTCTTGGACAGTCCGAAGATCTGCTCCCCCTTCTAGTAAGTGCGTGGCGGCTGAATGCCTTAATGCATGTGGCCCCAACCTTTTATTTCCTCCCAGCGCTTGGGTGGCTTCATAAACAATCTCTCGAACGACACGTTGATCAATACGTTTTCCGCGTGAGCCCAGGAATAATGCTCGTTCGCTCACTTCACTTAAAATTTTGCTTCTGCCCTGCTTAATCCAATTTTCAATCGCGTGAATGGCGGGAAGCCCAATAGGAACTATCCGTTCTTTATTGCCTTTGCCAATTACCCGTAAAGTGTTACGTTCACGATCAATGTCTTCCATATTCAGACCAGTTAATTCTGAGACTCGGATTCCCGAGCCGTAAAGAACTTCAACAATCGCCAAATCTCGTAACGATAGCGGTCCTTCATCTTCATGTGCCCTTACTTGTAATGCTTCGAGAGTGATTGCAGCACTTTCAACATCAAGGACATCAGGAAGATGTCTCTCAGGTTTGGGCGCGATCAGGTCTCTACCGATATCTGAAGCAAGCCATCCATTATGCGCTCCCCAATATGTGAACGCACGAATCGATACGACTCGGCGAGTTATTGACGATCGAGCCGCACCTCGGGTTTGGAGGTTAGCGAGCCATGAGCGAATGTGGTTGAGAGTGAGTTGTGAGAACTCTGAAACTCCAAGTTGATTTACATGCACAAGTAATGACTCAAGATCAGCAAGGTAAGCGCGCACTGAATTGTCTGAAAGGTTTCGCTCATTTATGAGATGAGAGCGATACGCCTCTTCTAGTTCATTCTCTAATGCCATACGCAACAGGTTACTCAAAAACCATACAAAGAGTGGATGGACACAGCGTTGCTAATACGCAACACTAGAGCCAAGCTGACTTTCGATGCCTGTGCATCACCTTCGGTGGTTTGTCAGCCCCGAATGGATTCCTTGGCAACTCTTCGAAAGGAGCGGATATGAATTTAGCGCTAGTGGTGAGTGATACTTGTGTCGAACCTTCCATCACTAACAATGCTACTGAGATAAGAATTACGATTGGCACTAGCCACGATTTTGATGACATCCTCGATGTAGCCGCTGGCATTCTTTCCAATGATCAGATGGCGCTCGTTCATCGACTGTGGTCTGATGACTCTTTTCCGCGAAACTTCACTCGAGTTGGAGATGATTTAATCATCACCGCTCGAGATTGATTACCGAGATTTTCGTTCGATTGCTCCCAATGCAATAAGCAAAGTTTCGGGAGAAACTTCAAGTGCCTCACATAACGGGGCGATCACATCAACCTTTGGAACTCGCTCTTGGCGAAAATATCGTGACAGTGACCCTCGATCGATTCCACTACGTTGATGTAATTCCTCGAGACCTGATATTCCTAGTGATTTCATTCGAGCTCGGAGCCAATCTGATGTTTCATCTGGAGTATTGCGCTGGCCCTTCTTTAGCGCCGTTTTCATCGAACCAATCTCTCCTGTTCTGGTGATTTATTCGGGCTTCTTGCCGCGTCGAAGCAGACCATAAGTCAAAGCGTCTTCTAAAGCCATAGCGGAGGCCGCTATAACATTTTCATGTACGCCAATCGTGCTCCACTCTCCATTGCCGTCACTAGTTTCTACAAGCACACGAGTAACCGCTCCGGTACCCAGACGGCCCTCCAAGATTCGAACTTTGTAATCTGTGAGTTCAAGTTCGGCCAATTCTGGAAACTGCTTCTCTAATCCATTTCGAAGCGCGCGGTCAATCGCGTTGACGGGACCATTTCCAGTCCCCTTAGATTCAATAACAGCGCCTTGTGCGCGGATCTTTACCGAGGCACGTGAGGTGACTGTGTGATCAATATTTTGGTCAACCGTGGTTTCCCAACTCTCTAGTGTAAAGAATCGGGGACGCTTGCCATCGAGTTCTTCTCGAAGCAGTAATTCAAATGATGCGTCAGCCGCTTCAAAGGTATATCCGCGCGCTTCCATACTTTTTACTCGCTCCACGACGCGACTTACAACTTCTTTCTCTTTACTTAGATCAATGCCGAGTTCCTGAGACTTCAATTCGATTGAGGCTCGTCCCGCCATATCGGAGACCAACATTCGCATATCGTTTCCAACGCTTTCAGGATCTTCATGTTGATACAGAGCAGGATCGACTTTAATGGCTGAGGCATGAAGACCCGCTTTATGAGCGAATGCCGAGACTCCTACATATGGCTGTCGTGAACTTGGAGAAACATTAGTTACCTCAGCAACTGCGTGTGAGATGCGGAAAGCTTCTTCTAGCGCCCCTTGAGGGAGAACTTGTTGCTTCTTCTTTAATTGTAAGTTGGCGATTATTGAGACTAAATCAGCATTTCCAGTCCGTTCGCCATATCCATTTAAAGTTCCTTGAACATGTGTGGCGCCAGCTGCCACAGCAGCGAGGGAATTCGCGATTGCACAGCCGGTGTCGTTGTGACAGTGAATTCCTAATCTTGCCGAGCTTTTACCAAGTACTTCATGCACAACGCTCGATAATTCATCTGGCAACATGCCACCGTTGGTGTCACAAAGAGCGATTACATCCGCTCCTGCAGCTGCCGCAGTGCGAACCACTTCGAGTGCATACGCAGAATTAGATCTATAACCATCAAAGAAGTGTTCCGCATCAAGAAAAACTCTCTGCCCACCTTTGCGAAGGAACTCAATCGAATCTTTAATCATTGCCAAGTTTTCATCAAGATTCGTCTTAAGTGCCAAATCAACATGACGATCGTGCGATTTAGCTACCAAGGTAACGACGGGCGCGCCGGAATCTTGAAGCGCTCGAAGTAGCGCGTCATCAGCAGCTTTCACATTCGGTCTACGGGTTGCTCCAAATGCAACGAAAGTCGCATTTTTCAATTTCAATTCGGTCTGGGCCAATTTAAAGAACTCGGTGTCCTTGGGGTTTGCGCCGGGCCAACCGCCTTCAATGAACCCAACTCCAAGATCATCTAGGTGGCGCGCAATTGTGAGCTTGTCATGAACCGAGAGATTCAGACCTTCTTGTTGGGCGCCATCTCGAAGCGTGGTGTCGTAAATATGAAAAGCATCAGAGATTGTCATTAGAGGACTTTCTTCATCCAACTATGTTTATCTGCGATGGTTCCGTGCTGAATTCCAAGGAGATGATTGCGAATCTCCATTGTTATGGGACCAGGATTTCCATCTCCCGTCATCCAAGTTCCGTGAGCGCTTTTAGCTAAACCAACGGGGGCGATAACAGCGGCCGTACCGCATGCGAATATTTCTGAGATTTCTCCACTTGCAACGCCATCGCGCCAATCATCAGTTGAAATCATTCCCTCTTCCACTTTGTAGCCAAGATCTGAAGCAACAGAGAGGATTGAATCACGAGTAATTCCAGGTAATAAAGTTCCAGTCAATCGGGGAGTGAAAATGGTGGCATCTTTGCCTTTACCTCGAACGAAATAAAGATTCATTCCACCCATTTCTTCAACCCAACGTCGTTCTTTTGCATCAAGCCAGACCACTTGATCGCAACCTTCTTTCGCAGCTTGTTGTTGCGCAAGAAGCGATGCCGCGTAATTACCGCCACATTTTGCTTCACCGGTTCCGCCAAGTGCTGCGCGAACGTATTCGGTAGAAATCCACACTGTTACTGCTTTTGCGGCGTTGAAATATGCAGCAGCAGGAGTCGCAATAATCGCAAAGAGTGCTTTATTTGATGGGCGAACTCCGAGCCCCACCTCCGTTGCGATCATGAATGGACGGATATAGAGGGATTCGCCGATTTTTCTCGGCACCCAGCCAGAATCTTGCACAACGAGTGCTTTTACAGCAGCAACAAAATCATCTACCGGCAATTCTGGAAGAGTGATGCGCGCAGCGCTCTTGGCAAAACGAAGACCATTAGCTTCAGGGCGAAAGAGAGCAATCGAACCATCAGGTTGTGAATACGCTTTCATACCTTCGAATATCTCTTGACCATAGTGAAAAACCATCGCAGCGGGATCTAAATTCAGAGGACCATACGCTTTTACGGTCGCATCAGACCATCCAGAGCTCTGGTTCCATTCTGCAACGACCATGTGATCAGTGAAATATTTTCCAAAACCAGGTTCAGCGACATATTTCTCACGTTGAGAATCGGGAACACAATTCGTGGATGGAACAACGTTGATCTTCATTGGCCGAGCGCTTTCACGAGAGCATCGCCAACTTCCGAAGTGCTGCGTTTTGCGTCGCCACGACTAAGGAGGTCACTTTCGACCGCTCTTTCCACATCGCTAGCAGCATCGTTGAGACCAAGATGACGCAACAACATTGCAACAGACATTACCGTGGCAGTCGGATCAGCAATTCCTTTTCCAGCAATATCCGGAGCGGAGCCATGCACAGGTTCAAACATTGATGGGAACTTACCTTCAGGATTTATATTTCCTGAAGCGGCAAGACCTATTCCGCCGCAGATTGCAGCCGCGATATCGGTCAAAATATCGCCAAAGAGATTATCGGTGACAACGACATCAAAACGTTCAGGATTTGTTACAAAGAACATTGAGGCCGCATCAACATGGAGATAATCCGTTGCTATGTCTGGAAACTCTTGTGCTACCTCGTTAAATGTTCGAGTCCACAATCCACCTGCGCGGGTAAGAACATTATTTTTGTGAACGAGTGTCAGTTTCTTTCGCGGGCGTTTCTGGGCGCGAGCAAAAGCATCACGAATTACTCGTTCGGCGCCACGTCTGGTATTTAAACTCTCTTCAGTTGCAATCTCATCTGCAGTTCCATGTGCCAGAACACCGCCCGCTCCAACGTACGGACCTTCCGTTCCTTCACGTACAACCACGAAATCGATTGGAGCCTCAGTGCGAAGCGGACTTCTCGTTCCTGGATAAAGCCGAGCCGGTCTCAAATTAATGTAATGATCGAAGGCGAAACGGAGTTTCAATAACAATCCTCGTTCTAAAACTCCGCTGGGAACTGAAGGGTCGCCGACTGCTCCAAGTAAAATCACATCAAAAGTTTTTAACTCTTCCAATACGGCATCAGGAAGCGTCTCACCAGTTTTATGCCAGAAGCGAGCGCCTAAATCAAAGTCTTTTTTGGAAAAAGTTGCGCCATATTTGGACGCGACAGCATCCAAGACTTTAAGTCCTTCGGCCACAACTTCAGGACCAATTCCATCGCCACCAATAACTGCAAGTTTAAAATTCTTATTCATAGCTGCAACGACACCGATCGAGATACTCGTGCGCCAATTTCTTTGGCGATTTTCGATGTGACATCAGATGGAATCGCAGAGTCGACGGTAAGCGCCATCAGCGCTTCTCCTCCGGCCTTCTCTCGGGCAACTTGCATATTTGCAATATTGATTTTGGTTCCACCTAGGATATTTCCAACCGCGCCTACTACTCCAGGTTTATCTTCATAGATGAGAAAGAGTAAGTGGTCCGACGGAGGTAGCTCGATATCAAACTTGTTGATTCGAACAATCTTCTCCACTTTGCGAATGCCCATAAGCGTCGCATCCACTTCAACTCGTGCACCATTGGAAAAGGCGGCACGCAGAGCGATCATGCTGCGGTAATCCTCGCATTCAGATTCGGTCACAACTGATGAGGTCATTCCCTTTTCTTGGGCCAAATTTGGTGAGTTTACGTAGGTGACATCTTCCATTCCCGTAGCAAGTAACGCGCCCTTGAGAGCGGACGTTGCAAGTATCGAACAATCGTGCACTGAAACCTCACCACGCACAGTTATTTCGAGCGTAACGGGCAATTCACCTTCAAGCGATGTTGCGATCTGTGCCATCTTCTCAACCAGAGGAAGCGATGGACGAATTTCCTCGTGAATTTCTCCACCTTTGACGTTCACAGCGTCAGGAACTAGTTCACCCGAAAGTGCTTTGCGTACTGAGATCGCGACTGCGATTCCAGCGCGCTCTTGGGCTTCATCAGTTGAAGCTCCCAGGTGTGGCGTAGCAACTACTTGATCCAGAGTAAAGAGTGGTGAATCGGTGCACGGTTCTGTTGAGAAAACATCGAGCCCTGCGCCGGCAACTCGACCTTCAGTAATTGCTTTATATAAAGCTGCTTCATCAAGCACTCCGCCGCGTGCTGCATTAATTATTCTGACTGTGGGCTTAACTTTTTTCAGCGCATCTTCACCAATGAGGTTTGCGGTTTCTTTAGTCTTTGGAAGATGTATCGTGATGAAATCCGATGCAGCAAGAAGTTCGTCGAGTGACACGAGATCGACTCCGAGTTGCGCAGCGCGAGCTGGCTGAAGATAAGGATCATAGGCAACAACTTTCATGCCAAAAGCTTGCATACGGTGAGCAACGAGTTGACCAATACGTCCAAAACCAACGACTCCTAGAGTCTTTTCAAAAAGTTCTGCGCCCGTGTACTTAGAGCGAGCCCACTTACCATTCTTCAAGGCAGCGTGAGCAGGAGACACATGTCGTGCGGATGCCAGTAAAAGTGCAATCGCAAGTTCCGCAGCGCTGACAATGTTTGATGTAGGAGCATTAACGACCATGACTCCAGCAGCAGTTGCTGCAGGAATATCCACGTTATCTAGCCCAACACCGGCGCGCGCAATAACTTTCAAACCTTTTGCAGCCGAAATTGCTTCGGCGTCCATCTTCGTCGCAGAGCGAATGAGAACGGCATCAACTCCTGCGGCAAGCGCTGGAAGGAGTTCTGCCCGATTAGCGCCATCGCAATTACGAACTTCGAAATCAGGACCCAGAGCTTCAAGCGTTGCTGGACTTAATTCCTCTGCGATTAAGACGACAGGTTTAGTCACGCGCAGCCGATCCTTCTTTGTAATCATCTTTATTTGCGGCCTTTACCCACGACATCATCTTGCGAAGATTTCGTCCAACTTCCTCAATGGGATGTTGTTCACCTTTCGCACGAAGCGCCTTAAATTCAGGTGCACCGGCGTCTTGATCTGCAATGAAGCGAGCCGCGAAAGCTCCACTTTGAATATCAGCTAGAACTGCTTTCATGTTTTCTTTCACATGAGGGTCAATAACACGTGGACCTGAGATGTAGTCACCATATTCAGCGGTATCAGAAACTGACCAACGCTGCTTTGCGATTCCACCTTCGTACATCAAATCAACAATTAACTTCAACTCATGGAGGCATTCAAAGTATGCAACTTCTGGTTGGTAGCCAGCTTCGATGAGGGTTTCAAAACCATACTGAACTAGTTGCGAAGCGCCGCCACAAAGTACGGATTGTTCGCCAAAAAGATCGGTCTCTGTTTCCTCAGTAAATGTGGTGAGAATCCCGCCTGCGCGAAGTCCACCCATAGCTTTGGCATAGGAAAGCGTCAGTGGCCACGCGCTTCCCGTAGCGTCCTGTTCGACAGCGACGATATCTGGAACGCCTCGTCCGGCAACATATTCACGACGTACAAGATGGCCCGGACCTTTTGGCGCGACCATGCAGACATCAATATTTGCTGGAGGCTTGATGTACCCAAAACGAATATTGAAACCATGTCCAAAGAACAGCGCATCTCCAGCTTTGAGATTAGGTTCAATTGATTCAGAATAGATATGGCGTTGTTTGTGATCAGGAGCGAGCAACATGATCACTGTTGCTTCTTTGACCGCTTCTGCAACTGAAACTACACGTAATCCCTCTTGCTCCGCTTTTGCCCGAGATTTGGAACCTTCAGCAAGTCCGACTCTGATATCAACGCCACTGTCGCGCAGATTGAGCGCATGAGCATGTCCTTGTGAGCCGTAACCGATGATTGCAACTTTGCGGCCTTGAATTACCGAAAGATCTGCATCTTCGTCATGATAGATAGTTGCCACGTTCGTTCCAGCTTTCTCGTTAGTTTTGATAGTCCGCGGTCTGGCTATGCGACTCCGAAGAGGCAAGGCCAGTTTCTTTCAAGGTTCGCTCAACCAAAGTGATATCTCCCTTTTCCAGGGCGATAAGACCTGATTGAACGAGTTCTTTCACACCAAACTTGTGCAACTCTGCAACCAACGCCGCAATATCTTTGCTGGCGCCGATGGCTTCGATTGTAAGTGAGGTTTTGGTTTCATCAACAATTTCGCCTTTGAATCGAGCAACTATTGCTTCGATTGCAGAGCGAGAGTCAGATGAATTCTTAACTTTTACCATCAGCAGTTCGCGCTGACGTGACTGATCTGCGGTCATTTCTTGAATACCAATGACATTAACCAACTTGAAGAGTTGCGCGCTTACTTGATCTAAAGCGTGGCCCTCTAAATTAAGGACAATAGTCATCCGTGAAATCGCAGAGTTTTCGGTCGGACCCACGGCGAGAGAATCAATGTTGTAGCCACGACGCGAGAAAAGTGAAGCCACTCGAGCAAGAACTCCGGGACTATTTTCGACGAGTACTGAGAGAGTGTGTTGGGCCATGGTTATAACTCCTGTGAATCCCAATCTGGCGCCATTTCTTTAGCAATCATGATGTCATCGTTAGAGGTTCCGGCAGCGACCATCGGCCAGACCATCGCATCACGATAAACACTGAAATCAACAACGACAGGTGCATCATTTATTGCGTTTGCCTCTTTGATGATCTTGTCGACATCACCTTTTGTTTCACAACGAAGTCCGACACAACCCATTGCTTCAGCTAATTTGGCAAAGTCAGGAATTCGCTTGGAATGTAGATCTGTATTGGAATAACGGTTTTGGTAAAACAGAGATTGCCATTGACGAACCATGCCAAGGCTTTCATTATTAATGATCGCAACTTTTACTGGAATGTTGTTGAGAGCACACGTAACAAGTTCTTGATTAGTCATTTGGAAACAGCCATCGCCATCAATTGCCCACACTGGAGTTTCGGGCGCCCCGACTTTTGCACCCATTGCAGCAGGAACGGCATATCCCATAGTTCCAAGTCCGCCAGAGTTCAACCAAGTTCGAGGTTTTTCATATTTAACAAATTGCGAAGCCCACATCTGGTGTTGACCAACACCTGCAACATAAATTCCGTCAGGTCCAGTAATCGCACCAATTCGTTCAATGACATATTGAGGCGATAGTGATCCATCCTGTGGTTCGTTATAGCCAAGTGGATACTTCTCGCGAAGCGATCCCATTTGACGCCACCATGTTGAGAGATCAGGTTTATTTTTCTTGAATTCCGCTTCGACGGCAGGAATGAGAGCGCGAATAATTGGTCCAAGGTCGCCAATAACTGGCACATCTGCATAGCGATTCTTGCCGATTTCAGCGGGATCAATATCAGCGTGGATGATCTTCGCATTTACGGCGAAAGTCGAGAGTTTTCCAGTCACGCGATCATCAAAACGTGCTCCGAGAGTAATGAGTAGATCAGCTTTTTGAAGGGCTGTGACGGCTGCGACGGTGCCATGCATTCCGGGCATTCCAAGGTGCTGGTTATGGCTATCTGGGAAGGC
This sequence comes from uncultured Clavibacter sp., assembly GCA_964655345.1. Taxonomy (GTDB): domain Bacteria; phylum Actinomycetota; class Actinomycetes; order Nanopelagicales; family Nanopelagicaceae; genus MAG-120802. The sequence continues at coordinate 9,905 of CAZZMU010000006.1, read as the reverse complement.
ACCTCGAGCCATAAGTGTTGTGACGACTGGTGCGCCAACAAGTTCGGCAAGCTTTAACAAGTCCTTTGATGCGTTTGCTTTGATGACGCCACCGCCAACATAGAAAACTGGTTTTGAGGACTGCGCAATGAGTGCTGCAGCATCTCGAATTGATTGGGCGTTAGGTTCGGTTTGTGGTTTGTATCCCAACAGATTGATGGATGACGGATAGTTGTAGTCAGTCATCTTCTGTAACGCATCTTTTGCGATATCAACCAAGACGGGACCAGGTCGACCAGAGTTGGCGATATAAAATGCTTCTGCGATTGCTTTCGGAATATCCCGTGGGTCAGTTACCAAGTAATTATGTTTTGTGATCGGCATTGTCACGCCACGAATATCCGCCTCTTGGAAAGCATCAGTACCAATTGCGGGAGCAGGAACTTGACCAGTGATTGCGACTATTGGAACTGAATCCATTTGGGCGTCAGCTAGTGGCGTAACGAGATTTGTTGCTCCGGGACCAGAAGTTGCGATGCAGACTCCAACTCGTCCAGTTACTTGGGCATAACCCGTAGCCGCATGTCCTGCACCTTGTTCGTGACGAACCAAGATGTGACGAATTTTTGAATCGTAAATGGGATCATAGGCAGGAAGGATTGCTCCGCCAGGGATGCCGAACATGACGTCAACGCCCGAATCTTCTAGCGCGTTCACAAGAGCTTGGGCTCCCGTAATCTGATTACTCATCTTCGACTCCTTTCTTGGATTTAATTCCGCCCATTAATGCAAAAACCCTCAGTTTCCTGAGGGTGCGCGTGAACTTGATTTAGTTCACGCGCAGCGAATCACCACGACTGACACAACGATTGAGACAGATGCGGTTTTCGCTGACATGACACGAATTATCCCCTCGCAAAAAGTATGAGTCAACCCCTGAGATGCCTATCTCACAATATGAACAGGGCGTGGATGGTGTTTAGTCGCAGACGGCGCCCTGAGAGGCCGAGCCGACCAGCTTGGAGTACTTAGATAAAACTCCAGTTGTATATCGATGTGGAAGTGGAGAGAAGTTCACTTTTCTTGCAGCTAATTCTTTTTCATCTACAAGCAGATCAAGAGTTCGATCAGAAATATTGATTCGGATTCGATCTCCATCTTTAACGAATGCAATCGGGCCGCCATCGACTGCTTCAGGTGCGACATGACCAACGCACAATCCAGTGGTTCCTCCCGAGAAACGTCCATCAGTGAGAAGAAGAACTGATTTGCCAAGACCTGCACCTTTAATTGCGCCAGTGATCATCAACATTTCTCGCATACCTGGCCCGCCTTTTGGACCTTCGTAGCGGATCACAACAACATCGCCAGCTTGAATCGTTCCGTCTTCTAGAGCCTGCATTGCAGATTGTTCGCGATCAAAAACTCGAGCCGGTCCTTCAAATGTTTCCACACCAACACCAGCAACTTTTGTGACAGCGCCATCAGGAGCGAGTGATCCTCCCAAAATTGTTATTCCACCAGTTGCGGCCATAGGTGACTTAATCGCTTTAAGAATTTCGCCATCAGGATCTGGTGGATTGATATCAGCAAGATTTTCAGCCATAGTCTTTCCAGTTACGGTTAAACAATCTCCATGGAGTAATCCAGCATCGAGTAATGACTTCAAAATAACCGGGATTCCACCAACTTTATCGACATCACTCATAACGAATTTTCCAAATGGTTTTAGATCGCCAAGTAGTGGAACTTTTGAGCCAATGCGATGGAAGTCATCAAGAGAAAGATCGACTCGCGCTTCGTGTGCAATTGCAAGTAGGTGGAGCACCGCATTTGTGGAACCACCCAGAGCCATCAACGCTGTGATCGCATTTTCAAAGGCGCGTTTTGTGAGAATCTGTCGAGTAGTGATTCCTTTGCGAATCAACTCGACAACGGCAGCTCCAGATTTAATTGCGTATGTATCTCTACGGCGATCAACGGCTGGCGGCGCAGCTGAACCTGGAAGAGAAAGTCCGATTGCTTCTCCGATAGTGGCCATTGTGTTCGCGGTATACATACCGCCACACGCGCCTTCACCGGGGCAGATAGCTCGCTCAATCTTGTCTACTTCTTCTTGTGAGATAAGACCACGTGCACAAGCACCAACTGCTTCGAATGCATCAATGATGGTGACATCGCGACCATCTACCTGGCCAGGCAGAGTTGAACCCGCGTAAACAAAAACACTAGCGACATCTATACGTGCCGCAGCCATCATCATCCCAGGTAAAGATTTATCGCAACCTGCAAAAGTAACCATTCCATCGAGACGTTCTGCTTGCATTACTGTTTCAACGGAATCTGCAATTACTTCTCGAGACACAAGAGAGAAATGCATTCCTTCGTGTCCCATGGAAATTCCATCGGATACTGAGATTGTTCCAAATTGCATTGGAAATCCGCCAGCTTCAATCACTCCTTGCTTTGATGCTTTTGCCAGACGATCAAGTGAGAGATTGCACGGAGTGATTTCATTCCACGACGAAGCAATACCAATTTGAGGTTTTTGCCAATCTTCATCTTTCATTCCCACAGCACGCAACATTCCGCGGGCGGGTGCGCGTTCTAGTCCATCTGTTACAAGACCCGAACGGGGTTTCATGGGATTGGACATGGCGAGAGTCTACTTACGCTTGACCTAAATGCTTGAGAAGCAATTCACGAACTTTGGCAGCATCTGCTTGTCCTTTTGTTTCTTTCATTACTGCGCCAATTAATGCGCCAGCAGCGGGAACATGTCCGTTCCTTACCTTCTCCGCAACATCTGGTTGAGCTGCGATGGCTTTCTCGATTGCAACCATCAACGCAGCATCATCAGAAACCACTTTGATGCCGCGTTTTTCGATGATTTCTGCTGGGCGACCTTCATTATTGATTACGCCTTCAACAACTTGGCGTGCGAGTTTGTCAGTCAACTCTCCAGAAGTTATAAGTGAAACGATTTCAGCGACGTCGGCGGGCGTGATTGGCATTTCGGATGCACCAATTCCACGTTCATTTGCAATGCGCGCAATCTCACCAAGCCACCAACCGCGAGCGCGAGTTGGATCTGATCCCAATTTAACAGTCGCTTCAACAAGATCAAGAACGTCAGCATTAATCATCGCAGCCATTTCTTTATCTGGAACTTGCCATGCTTCTTGTAGTTTCTTTCGACGCATCGATGGCTTTTCTGGAAGCGTTGCGCGAATCTTTTCAATCAGCTCGTTACTTGGTGCGACTGGGACCAAATCTGGTTCGGGGAAATAACGATAATCCTCGGCTTGCTCCTTCGATCGACCTGGGGTTGTGAGACCAGTGTCTTCGTGGAAGTGTCTAGTTTCTTGAACAACGCGCTCCCCTTTATTCAAAAGTTCAGCGTGGCGGATCATCTCCCCCCGAACCGCTCGTTCTACTGAGCGTAAAGAATTTACATTTTTGGTTTCACTTCGAGTACCAAGTTTTTCAGCACCAATAAGTCGCAAGGAGACGTTTGCATCACAACGCAGTGATCCTTGCTCCATCTTTACATCGCTTACTCCAAGTCCCCGCAAGATGTCGCGTAATTCGGAAACATACGCTCTCGCTACCTCAGGAGCATATTTGCCGGTACCCGTCACTACTTTGGTGACAATCTCGACGAGAGGAATTCCAGCACGGTTGTAATCAAGAAGTGAATAATCAGCGCCATGAATGCGACCGGTCGCGCCACCCATATGGAGTGACTTACCAGTGTCCTCTTCCATGTGTACTCGTTCGATTTCGATGCGGAATTCGCGAGGACCTTCATCGGTATCTACCATCACGTCGAGGTAGCCGTTTGTACAGATTGGTTCGTCGTATTGAGAAGTTTGAAAGTTCTTGGGCATATCTGGATAGAAGTAATTCTTGCGAGCAAAGCGACTAAATGGAGCGATTGAACAGTTTAAAGCCAGTCCAATTGCGATTGTGTAATCAATTGCCTTTGCATTGACAACAGGCAAAGAGCCAGGAAGTCCAAGGCATATGGGGCAGGTCTGAGTATTTGGTTCTGCGCCAAAAACCGTGTTACATCCACAGAACATCTTTGATTCGGTGCCAAGTTCGACGTGAACTTCTAATCCAAGTACGGGTTCATACTTGGCGATTACATCGTCATAGGTCAGAGCCATTAGCGCGCTCCTAAAATAGGCGCGTAATCCAAGATGGGCTTGCCCCATTTACTGACAAGAGCGGCTTCAAGGGCGGCGCCTACTTGATACATGCGATCATCTTTCATCGCAGGTGCCATGATTTGGAATCCAGCAGGCAAGCCATCTTCTTCAGCTAAACCAGAAGGAACGGACATGCCACCAATACCAGCAAGATTAGTTGGAATAGTCGCTATGTCGTTGAGATACATGGCGATTGGATCATTTGCTTTTTCACCAATCTTGAAAGCAGTTGTGGGCGCAGTTGGAGATACAAGGACATCAGCTTTGGTAAAAGCGGCCTCAAAGTCGCGAGAAATTAGAGTGCGAACTTTCTGTGCACTTCCATAGTAAGCGTCGTAATATCCACTTGATAGCGCATAAGTTCCTAGGATGATGCGTCGCTTGACTTCTCGACCGAAACCTAATTGGCGAGTGGCGTTCATAACTTCTTCAGCCGATCCCTCACCAACTCGAATTCCATATCGCATAGCGTCAAAACGAGCTAAGTTTGAAGAGCATTCACTGGGAGCGATGAGATAGTAAGCAGCTAAGGCATAATCAAAATACTTACATGAAACTTCAACGATTTCTGCGCCAAGAGAAGCAAGTAATTCTAGAGATTGATTGAAAAGTTTCAGAACTCCAGGTTGGTAGCCATCACCTTGCAATTCTTTGATGACGCCAATTTTCATACCTTTTATATCGCCGCTCTTTGCTGCTGCAACGACTGGAGGGATTGGAGCGTTAATGGATGTTGAATCCATTCGGTCATATCCACCAATTGCTTCATGTAGATATGCAGCGTCAAGGACTGTTCGTGCACAAGGACCGGCTTGATCTAATGAAGATGAGAAAGCAACGAGGCCATACCGCGAGACTCCACCATATGTTGGTTTTACTCCGACAGTCCCAGTAACAGCTGCAGGTTGTCGGATAGAACCACCGGTATCCGTTCCAATCGCGAGTGGCGCCTCAAATGCTGCAAGCGCTGCGGAAGATCCTCCGCCTGATCCACCGGGGATTCGAGTTAAATCCCAAGGATTATGCGTCGGTCCATAGGCTGAATTTTCAGTGGATGAACCCATCGCAAACTCATCCATATTGGTTTTTCCAAGAATGATGATTCCGTTATCTTTCAAACGAGCGACAACAGTTGAGTCATATGGTGGACGCCAATTTTCTAGCATCTTCGAACCACACGTTGTGGGAATTCCTTTTTGAACCATCACATCTTTAAGTGCGAGAGGCACTCCCGCTAGTGGCGAAAGTTTCTCGCCTGCTTTGCGTCGAGTATCGACATCTTTTGCTTGAGCCAACGCGCCCTCGGTATCGATATGAAGAAAGGCATGTACCTGCGAATCTACTTTGGAAATATGATCAAGATGTGCTTGCGTTAATTCAAGACTAGAGAGTTCGCCGCGCGAGAGAGCTTGCGCCATTTCTACTGCCGATTTCTTGATCATTGCTCTTCACCAAGGATTTGAGGAACTTTAAAACGTTGTTCTTCTTGAGCGGGAGCGCCTGAGAGCGCATCTTTTGGCAACAAACTTGGTCGTACTTCATCTTCGCGGAAGACGTTTTTGAGTGGCAGTGGATGCGAAGTCGGGGGCACATCAGCGCTTGCAACTTCTTGCACACGAGCTACTGCATCTAGGATTACGGAGAGTTCTTGAGAGAGATGGTTAAGTTCATCTTCTGAAAGATCAATTCGCGCCAACTTCGCAAGATTTGCGACATCATCGCGTGAGATGTTCGACATAAAGGTCACCTTACCGAGAGTTTCGCATTCAACGCGAATTACTTTCGGATCTGGCCATCTCCTTTCACAATCCATGTGGTTGTGGTCATTTGCTCTAGCCCCATGGGTCCGCGAGCATGAAGCTTCTGGTTTGAGATTCCGATTTCGGCTCCAAATCCCATCTCTTCGCCATCAGTAAATCGCGTAGAAGCATTCACCATTACCGCAGCGCAATCAGATAGAGCAATGAACTGAGCAGCGTTGGATTCAGATTCTGTAACGATAGCCTCAGTGTGGTTAGTGCCATATTTGATGATGTGATCAGCTGCAGCAATGAGAGATGGAACGACAGCAACATTCATTTCCAAAACGCCATATTCGGTCGACCAACTCTCTTGGGTGGCTAACTCGGCAGGAATATTGAGATCGTGAGCAACATGTAATGACTCTTCATCACAATGAAGTTTTACTCCAGCGCCGTGCAGTTCTCTCAGAGCTTTAGCCAGGAACTTATCTGCCACATCTTTATGTACCAGAAGAGTTTCAGCAGCATTGCAGACGCTAGGCCGATGAGTTTTGGAGTTCATCACAATTGGCAGAGCCTTCTCTAAATCCGCGTGTGAATCCACATATACGTGACAGACGCCCGCTCCAGTTTCTATGGTGGGAACCGTTGATTCATCTACCACCATTCGAATAAGGGCGGCGCTTCCGCGAGGAATGACTAAATCTACTTTGCCGCGCGCATGCAGAAGTGCGCGAGTAGTATCGCGATCGTGGGTTGGGATCAACTGCAGTACATCAGGTGAGATCGAAGTTTTCTGTAGCGCATCACGCATAATTGAGATTAATACTTCATTACTTTTTTCTGCTGACGACGATCCTCGTAGCAAAGCGGCATTGCCTGACATCAAGAGAATAACTGCTGCATCGACTGTGACATTAGGACGCGCTTCGTAGACCATTCCAACAACGCCAAAAGGTACGGTTATTTGGGTTAACTGCAATCCGTTTTCAAGAGTGCGCTTTCGAAGAATGTTTCCAAGTGGATTAGGTAACGCTGCAACTTTTCTTGCGCCTCCTGCGATCCCCGCGATCCTTGATTCGTTGAGCATCAGACGATCAAGAAGTTGCGAGTTCAGGCCACTTGATTTTCCGCGTTCCATATCTTCGCTATTTGCCACAATAATTTCTGCGCTTCGAGCTTCAAGAGCGTCAGCGATGTTCAATAGTGCTTTTTGGCGCTCTTCATAAGTCGCAGCTACGAGCGAACGGCCCGCTTTACGAGCTCTGTCGGCTAAGTTAGCAATTAATAGATCATTACTCATAGCAACACCATGTCGTCTCGATGGACTAGTTCGCGTTCATATTCGGGCCCGAGTTCTTTTGCTAGCTCTTTAGTCGAGCGACCTAACATCTGTGGAATTTCTTCAGAATCAAAAGCAACTAGACCTCGAGCTATGACAGTGCCATCAGCGCTCGCTATCTCAATGGTGTCACCAGAGCTAAATTCGCCCGTTACCGCAGTAACTCCAGCAGGAAGAAGCGAAACGCCACGTTCTTTTAGCGCTGTGACAGCGCCTGCATCCAGAGTTACCCGACCACGCGGAGTTGCTGCATGAGCGAGCCACAAAAGACGTGATGACTTTTTGCTGGTCGAAGCAAGGAAAAGAGTTCCAGTCTCAGAACCGGTCAAAGATTGTGAAACTTCGTTTAATGAAGTCAACAACATAGGTATTCCAGCGCCGGTTGCAATTCGAGCGGCTTCAATCTTTGTGACCATTCCGCCGCTACCAACTTTGGAACCAGCTCCACCAATTTCTGCGGTAGAAATGTCATCAATGCTTTGCACTTCAAGAATCTTCTTTGCTCCTGATTGGGAGGGATGTGCGTCATAGAGAGCATCGACATCAGTTACCAATACAAGCAAGTCAGCTCCAACCAGATGTGAAACAAGAGCCGCAATACGGTCATTATCGCCAAAACGAATTTCTTGGGTTCCCACCGAATCGTTTTCATTGATTATTGGGACAACGCCAAGTTGGAGCAACTTGAAGAGCGTCCGCTGGGCATTCTGATAGTGCGAACGCCGGACAATATCTTCGATGGTGAGCAGAACTTGCGACGCCGTAATCGAATGGCGTTGAAAAGATTCGGTATAACTGTGTATCAATAAACCTTGGCCCACAGAAGCAGCTGCTTGTTGGGTGGCGAGATCTTGTGGGCGTGCATGCAGACCAAGTGGCGCAAGTCCAGCTGCGATTGCGCCAGAAGATACAACAATTACTTCTTTTCCATCATTCTTAAGTCGAGCAACTGCATCTACTAACTTTGCAACAGCAGTGCTATCAAGTCCGGCGCCATCTTTACCCGTTAATGAAGATGAACCGATTTTGATGACAACACGACGAGCATCAGTCACAACGCTGCGAGTCATGATTTCTCCGATGTTGGACTCGAAATTTGCGGATTAGTTGGATCCACGACGTTGTATTCCCATTGCTGAGCCAATTCATCATCGTCCAATTGATCAATTGCTTCTTCGTCGAACTTCTCCCAACCGCGAGGAATGCGCATGTCATCTCCGCGAGGTCCAGATAGAAGTTCTGCGCCAGCTTCGATAGTTGGTTCCCAATCAAAGACGACTGCGTCATCACCCGTACCAATTCGAACTTCATCGCCTTGCTTTGCCCCAAGTTTGAAGAGTTCTTTTTCTACTCCCAAACTTGCCAAACGATCTGCGAGATATCCGACCGCTTCTGCATTGCTGAAATTCGTTTGGTGGACCCATCGTTCTGGACGGGCACCAATGACAGTGAATGATTCATCTTCGTTAGCAGTAACTTTAAAGCCTGCATCATCAATAGGTGTAGGGCGAAGAACAATTCGCGCTTTTTCTTCTTGAGTTTGTTTAGCTCGATATTCGTTCACAAGTCTTGCCATGGCGTAAAGCAACGGTTCAAGTCCAAGTCGCGCAGCCGCAGAAATTTGATAGACCTCATAACCTCGTTCACGAAGGGTTGGCTCGACCATATCCGCCATTGCTTTTCCATCTGGTAGATCTACCTTATTGAGCGCCACAATTCTTGGCCGGTCACTCAAATCTTCAGCGTACTGCTTCAATTCATTTTCGATAATTTCGAAATCTTTTATTGGATCGCGATCGCTTTCTAATGTTCCACAATCCAGCACATGAACCAGAGCTGCACACCGTTCAATATGTCGAAGGAATTGAAGACCCAGACCTTTACCTTCAGATGCGCCAGGGATTAGACCAGGAACGTCGGCAACAGTGAATCGTGAATCACCGGCTTGAACAACGCCAAGATTTGGAGCCAGAGTCGTGAAGGGATAATCAGCAATTTTGGGGCGTGCGGCTGATATTGCGGCAACCAAAGAAGATTTACCTGCGCTGGGATAACCAATTAATCCGATATCAGCGACAGATTTAAGTTCGAGAATAAGTGTGCGTTTTTCACCGGGCTCTCCAAGAAGTGCAAAACCGGGCGCGCGTCGACGAGAAGATGCGAGCGCATTGTTTCCAAGTCCACCTACTCCACCTTTTGCAGCAACAAAACGAGTGCCATTTCCAACCAGATCCGCAAGAACGCGACCATCTTTGGTCATCACAACAGTTCCATTAGGAACGCCCAAAATTAGATCTTCCCCATCAGGGCCGTTCTTCAATGCGCCATAGCCTTGTCGGCCAGAACTCGCGTTTCGGTGAGGCGAATGATGAAAATCTAGAAGTGTTGTGACGCTGGGGTCGACGACGAGAATGACATCTCCGCCACGACCGCCGCTTCCACCGTCTGGTCCTCCGAGTGGAACAAACTTTTCGCGATGCACAGAAACACAACCGTCTCCACCTTTTCCAGCTGAAGCATGGAGAGTCACACGATCAACAAATGTTGTCATCTCTTAACTCTCCTTTCGCTAATAGAAATAAAAAACGGGCCCGTGGATACGGACCCGCAATTTATGAAGTCCGTTGT
>CAZZMU010000005.1:18253-20232 GCA_964655345.1 uncultured Clavibacter sp. | reverse complement strand
AAGCCTTCGTGGCCGTAAAGATTAGATTAGTTCGTTTGGGAAAGATTCGTACCCCTCATTACCGAATCGTTGTTGCTGATTCGCGTAAAGCTCGCAATGGTTTGAAGATTGAAGAGATTGGTCGTTACTCGCCAGCCTCTGATCCATCGTTAATTCATGTCGATTCTGATCGCGCACAACATTGGTTGAAGAACGGCGCACAACCAACGCCGGCCGTAGAGGCAATTTTGAAAGTTACCGGTGACTGGCAGAAGTTCAAAGGACTTCCTGGTGCCGAAGGAACGTTGAAGACGCTTCCAGCTCGTGCAGACAAGCGCACCGCTTATGAAGCTGCGGTCAAGGCCGCGATGAATGAGCCAAAAGATGGCGCAACCACGATGAAGAAGCGCGCTGCTGAGAAGTTGGCGGCAAAGAGCGCTCCGGTGGAGTCGGCTACGGAAGAAGTTGTGAATTCAGCTACGGAAGAAGTCGTGAATTCAGCTACGGAAGAAGTTGTTAATTCAGCTCCGGAAGTAGTTGCGGAATCGGCCACAGAAGAAGTCGTGAATTCATCTCCAGAAGCTTCAGCCGAACCAGCTGCAGAGTAAGTCCTGACCATGATGATTGATGAAGCACTCGAGCATCTCGTCAAGGGCATCGTCGACAATCCTGAGGAAGTAGTAATTTCCGAAAAGGAAGGTCGTCGCGGAACAACTCTGGAAGTTCGCGTTCACCCCGAAGATATTGGCAAAGTGATCGGTCGTAATGGGCGCACGGCAAAAGCGCTTCGAACTGTCGTATCTGCTCTTGCTGGTCGAAGTGTTCGCGTTGATCTCATCGAGGCGGATGAAGCGCGTTAGTCGCGCTCTGTCGAGTTGCTACTCGTTGTAGGTCGAATCGGACGCGCACATGGAGTGCGTGGTGAGGCGACTATTGAAGTTCGAACTGACGATCCAGATTCTCGTTTTGCAATTGGAAATGTCTTGCATACGGAACCAGAGAATAAAGGTCCGTTAAAAATCAGCAATTCCCATTTCCATAACGGGATATTGCTTCTATCTTTTGAAGGGTTTTCTGATCGTAACGCTATAGAAGGCTTGAGAAATGTTCTGCTTTTGGCCGATGTTAATCCTGAAGAGGCGAACATCAGTGACGATGATTTTCATATCTCTCAAATTATCGGCTGTGAAGTCAGGGATACCTCAGAGAAAAATTGGGGAGTGGTAACCGATGTACTCAATCTACCTGCTCAAGACACTTTGGTAATTGAGTTTGAGGGCCGCGAAATCCTGGTTCCATTTGTTCGAGCATTTGTTCCTACTGTCGATGTAAAGAAGAAAGTAATTCTCGTGCAAGGAATAGAGAGTTTGTTATGAAGTTGACTGCAATATCAATATTCCCTGAATACTTCGCACCCCTGGAACTTTCCCTCATTGGCAAAGCTAGAGCCGAAGGCATTATCCAATTCCAGGCGATTAACCTTCGAGACTTTACCCACGATAACCATCACACTGTTGATGACACTCCTTACGGAGGCGGTGCAGGAATGGTGATGAAGCCAGAACCTTGGGGTGAAGCTCTGGATTGTCACATCGATGGAAAAAAAGAAGTAGATCTAGTCATCTTGACGCCTGCTGGAAAGAAATTTACTCAATCAATGGCACATGCTTTTACACAAGCCCAGCACATTGTTTTTGCTTGTGGCAGATATGAAGGAATTGACGCTCGAGTAGCACAGCACTATCAATCGATTCCGAATGTACGAGTGCATGAGATTTCTATTGGCGATTACGTTCTCAATGGCGGAGAAGTAGCGGCTCTTGTGATGATTGAAGCGATAGTTAGATTGATTCCTGGAGTTCTTGGAAATCCAGATTCTCTCGTAGAGGAATCACATAATGAGAGCGGCGAAGTGGAATATCCAACATTTACAAAACCTGCGACGTGGCGTGGTTTATCAGTTCCAGAAATATTGCTCTCAGGCAACCATGGCGAAATCG
>CAZZMU010000005.1:4154-18153 GCA_964655345.1 uncultured Clavibacter sp. | reverse complement strand
TGGCGTGGTTTATCAGTTCCAGAAATATTGCTCTCAGGCAACCATGGCGAAATCGCCAAATGGCGACGCCAAGAAGCGCAACGGCGCTCACAATCTCTCTGATTTTCTTGGCGTAAATATCGCTAGAAATGTGCGCTTAGTCCCAGATAACGGGAATATTCGCGACACGCCGACCGTTGGTTAGGACACCGTGCGGAGATTTAGGCATTATCCGCCCGTATCCATCTGGCTTACGAGTCAGACCAAGGTAAGTACAAGAGTTCAGGATTGGTGGTGAGAGATCGATGGCAACAGATTACGACACGCCCCGAAAAACGGATGAAGAATTACACGAGGAATCACTCGAAGAGCTGAAGGCTCGACGTGCCGAAGCACAATCAGGGCAAGTTGATCTCGATGAAGAAGAAGCAGAAAATGTGGAACTTCCTGGAGCAGACTTATCGGGCGAAGAACTTGCAGTCCGTGTCGTTCCAAAACAAGAGAACGAATTTACTTGTTCTCGTTGCTTCTTAGTTCATCACATCACACAATTAGCCCGCGGCGAAGGCGCCAAAGCAATCTGCAAAGATTGTGCCTAATCCTTAATCCACGCATCTAACTCAGCGGCTTTCTTGCAGGTTATTATCCAATACGCGGTTGGATCTCGAGTGTCATTAATCTCTATTTTGATTCCAGTCTTGATCCAGAATCTCACCGCATAAAAAGCAGAAGGATTAAAACCTTCACGCAATAATGATGTTAATTGACTTCGTGTGAGGATTTCTGATTTTCCTAGGTATTTCTTTTCGATATGCGCGCGTCCTACAGTCAGATTTTCATTATCAGCAGAGATATTCAAGGATGTAAAGAAAAAGAAGAATATTGTCAGCGCTACTGTAAAAACGATCGAAGAAATTGCAGCGTTATTACCGAGTCCAGCCCAGATTGCGATCACGATTGAAAAATCTAGGCCACAAATGAGAAGAGTTAACCACCAGGGCCATCTCACTCTTTCGCGCATACCTCTGAGGGTACAAGGTGCACCATGCTGGGTAGCGCAGGGTAAAGTTCTACCCATGTCTCGCGGATTAAGTATCGCTCCTCCAGATAACGCAAGTATTCCTGATCGCCATCCGCAAGCTCCAGTTCCAGGAACTCTGCTCGGTTCTCACAATCCTGATTGTTATGGTTGCGGAGCCTCACATCCGGCAGGTCTACATCTGACTGCATATTCCGGTGAAGGTATGACCATCAATGCCAAATTCACAGTTACCGAAATGCATCAGGGCGCCCCAGGTCTTGCACATGGAGGTTTACTGTCATGTGCATTTGATGAAGCACTTGGAAAGTTAATGTGGTTAGTTCGACAACCTGCAGTAACTGGAAAACTAGAAACACTTTTTCTCGCTCCGGTACCAGTAGGTACTACGTTACATATTCAGGCGGAAATAGTTGGCCAAGAAGGCAGAAAGATTTACTGTCGCGCTGAGGGTCGCATTGGTTCAAACGAAGGAGTCGTTGCTGTCGAAGCCGCGGCAATATTCATCGTCGTACCAATGGAGCACTTCATCAGTAACGCGCCAGAAGGATTTCGTGACGTTTTGGCTGGACGTACAGACCTTTCAATAGATACCGAATTTGAGATCAATCCATGAAAGTTCTCATAACCCGACTTGATAAGAATTTGCCCCTACCTCGATACGCAAAACCTGGTGATGCGGGCGCCGATGTCTTCTCACGTATCGATCTTGAAATTGCACCAGGTGCTCGCGCTCTCGTTCCTACGGGGATTTCCATCGCTATTCCGAATGGTTATGCAGCATTCGCACATCCACGTTCGGGACTTGCCATCAAATATGGCGTGGGAATGGTCAATGCTCCCGGCACCATTGATGCGGGATATCGCGGTGAATTACAAATCATCGTGATAAATCATGATCCTCAAGAAACCTTCTTTATCAAGCGTGGAGATCGCATCGCACAATTAGTTTTTCAAAAGGTTGAATCAGCAGAATTTATTGAGGTTGACGAATTGCCTGGATCAGGACGAGGCCAAGACGGATTTGGTTCGACAGGTAAAGCATGAGCCAAGACGAAGATAAAGCCAAAATCGTCAACGCCATGGGCGGAAAGAAGGGTTTACTTGATTCAGGTCTTCCTGCTCTAGTTTTCTTGTTAATTTTTAACGTTACAAAAGAAGTTCAACAGGCCTCTTATGCTGCTCTATTGCTTGCGCTGGTTCTGACAATTATTCGATTAGCTAAGCGTGAAACTATTCAACATGCGATTTCTGGAGTGATCGGGGTAGCAATTTGTGCCTGGCTTTCGAATAGAACAGGTAAGGCAGAAGATTTTTATCTTCCCGGTTTATGGACCAACGCAATTTATGGAACGGTGTACTTCTTTTCTATAGTTTTTCGATGGCCAATCATTGGAGTGATCATCGGTCCGCTCTTGGAAGAAAACTTCCGCTGGCGTAAAGACACGGTCCGCACCAAGGTTTACATCAAAGCAACATGGCTTTGGGTCGCCATGTTTGCGATTCGATTAGTCGTTCAATACCCTCTGTATATTTCGGGAAACATCAATGCTCTGGGTACAGCGCGACTTGTGATGGGATACCCACTCTTCATTGCTACAGCATGGGCAACATGGCTAGTAATCAAGAGTGGCCCGAAGCTACGCGAGGATTTAAAAAACGTTAGTTAGCCACAAAACAGCTCTTAAGCTGATCTTCGGCTTGAGCTGAAGCCACAAAAATAAGTTCATCGCCTGCGGAAAAAACATCATGGCCCGCTGGCGTAATCACATGTCCATCTCGAATAATTGCAGCCAAAGAAGCATCTTGTGGAAGATCAATCTCGGCAACACTCTTACCTATGCACGAAGAATTATCCGGAAGAGTTAACTCAAGAAGATTCGCTTCGCCGGCTTTAAGAGAGAAGAGGCGCACTACATCGCCAACCGAAACTGCCTCTTCAACAAGTGCAGCAATAATTCGTGGAGTAGATACTGCAACATCAACGCCCCAGGAGGAATCGAATAGCCACTCATTCTTTGGGTGATTCACTCGAGCAACGACTCGAGGGACTCCATATTCTGTTTTAGCCAATAGCGAAGCGACTAGATTAACTTTGTCATCCCCGGTAGCAGCAACCATGACCTGGCAAATATCTAGCTTCGCTTTATCAAGTGAGCTAATTTCGCAAGCGTCGGCAAGAAGCCATTCTGCGGAAGGGACGCTCTCCATCTTCAACGACTTCGGGTTCTTGTCGATGAGCAAAACTTGATGGCCGTTTGCGATGAGCTCTCGAGCGATCGCGCGCCCTGCATTTCCTGCACCAGCTATAGCAATTCTCATGATTCATCTCCTGGGGGGAGTGCGAGAGATGCTTCTGTGGCGGACAGATTCTTATCTTCAACCATGACGTGCACGACATCGCCTTCTTGAAGGACGGTGTGTTCGTTTGGAATCAATCCTTCGCCGAGTCTGGTTATGAATGCAACGCGCGCGCTTGTGTTCTGTTCAATGAGAGAAACTGGTTTACCAAACCAATCTCTATGAAGCGGAACTTCTGCGAGTTGAACTTTGCCTGAGGCATCTTGCCACTCAGAGCGAGAGCCTTGCGGGAGAAGTCGTCGCATAATCTGATCAGTAGTCCAGAGCACGGTGGCAACTGTTGGAATTCCAAGGCGCTGATAAATTTCAGCGCGCGCTGGATCGTAGATTCGAGCAACTACACTTGCGACGCCATAATTTTCTCGCGCAACACGGGCAGCCAAAATATTTGAGTTATCACCATTAGATACTGCGGCAAATGCATCTGCTCGCTCGATACCGGCCTCAAGAAGAGTATCTCGATCGAATCCCACACCAGCGACAGTGAGACCGTTAAAATCTGCACCGAGTCGGCGAAAAGCTTCGCGATCCTGATCGATAACGGCCACGGAATGACCGAGGGCTTGAAAATCTTTAGCCAAAGTAGAACCGACTCGACCACAACCCATAATCACGATGTGCACGAAAGGAGAATTTACACCTCTAGGCTTGAGAACCTGTAATCCACGCGAGAGTTAGCCCAACTTTTGCGCGATTTATCAAGAGAAACTTCATGAGGAGTGATGATGCAGATCGGCGAATGTATCGATGTAGACATCACAGCAATTGCACACGGTGGACATTGCATTGCTCGACATGAGGGACGGGTAATTTTTGTTCGGCATGCGATTCCTGGCGAGCGAGTAACAGTTGAGATAACTGATGTCTCAAAGAGTTTTGCACGAGGCAACTGCATTTCGATTATCAATAGTTCTGAGCATCGCGTAAAACCGCCCTGCGAGTATGCAAGACCAGATGGGTGTGGCGGCTGCGATTTTCAACATATTGAGATTTCTCATCAAAGGGCGCTCAAGTCCGCAATAATCTCCGAGCAATTCCAAAGACTAGCCAAGATGGAAATTAATGTTTCAGTCGAAGAAGTTCCCCCGTACTTGCATTGGCGAAATCGCATGGAATTTACCGTTTCAAATAATTCTAAGTTAGGGCTTTTCGCTTCACGGAGTTCGCAGATTATTGATATAGATAAGTGTCTAATAGCGAGTGAAAAAATTGATATCCCGATAATAAATTCCCGCAGACTTCCTAAAGGTAAACGTGTTGATGTCGCCATCACAAGCACCGGTCAGCAAGAAATTGTTATCGAGGGGCGTGAGAATTTCACACTGATCCGTGAGAAAGTTAGGGACTTTGAGTTCTCCGTCAATCCAATCTCATTCTGGCAAAGCCACATCGCCGCACCTGAACTTCTTTCCACGATTGTGCGAGAATTCGCTACAGCACAAGCAGGTGATCATGTATTTGATCTTTATGGGGGAGTAGGACTCTTCACCGCAGCGTTATTAACTGACGTTGGCCCGGGCGGTCGAGTTTCCTTAATTGAATTTGATGACAACGCAATTACTGACGCTAAGCGGAATTTTGCTGCTGAAGAACGTGTGGAGATAGTTCATAGCAAAGTAGAAAGGGCGCTCAAGAGGTACGTTGCTGCCAATGTTGTCGTCTTGGACCCACCGAGATCTGGAGCTGGTGTCACAGTCATTGAAGCAGTAATAGCTCTTCGGCCACGAGTAATCGTTTATGTCGCCTGTGATCCAGCCTCATTAGCTCGCGATACGGCATATTTGAAGGATCGGGGATTCAAACTCGAGAAATTGCGCGCCTTTGACCTATTTCCGATGACTGCTCATATGGAGTGTGTGGCGCGTTTCATTCCTGAATAGCCGCGGCTCTCAACGTAAGAATGACTGAGGAAAAGGCTTCAAGTTAGGATTACCGCCATGAGCAAAAATTCATTTGGCGCTCGCACAACGCTCGATGTCGCCGGTAAGAGTTTTGAGATCTTTGATATCACTAAACTTCCAGCAGCTGCGAACCTACCCTATTCGCTAAAAATCCTGCTAGAGAATTTGCTCCGCACTGAAGATGGCGCAAACATTACGGCCGCACAAATAGAAGCGTTGGCTTCTTGGAATCCAGATTCTCAGCCCGATACTGAAATCCAATTCACTCCAGCGCGCGTCATCATGCAAGATTTCACTGGTGTTCCGTGCGTTGTCGATCTTGCGACCATGAGAGAAGCGCTAGCAGAACTGGGAGGAGATCCTTCAAGAGTCAATCCTCTTGCTCCTGCAGAACTTGTTATCGATCACTCAGTTATTGCGGACAAATATGGAACTGCCGATTCTTTCGAAGCAAATGTCGATATCGAATATGAGCGCAATACGGAGCGATATCGGTTTCTGCGTTGGGGACAGAGCGCATTTGATGAATTTAAAGTTGTTCCTCCCGGAACAGGAATCGTGCATCAAGTAAATATTGAGTACCTGGCGCGAGTAGTAATGGTGCGCAACGTTAATGGAGTCGAACGCGCATATCCTGATACTGTCGTGGGTACCGATTCCCACACAACCATGGTTAATGGACTTGGAGTATTAGGTTGGGGAGTTGGAGGTATAGAAGCCGAAGCTGCCCTTCTCGGTCAACCAGTTTCTATGTTGATTCCACGTGTCGTAGGTTTCAAACTCAAAGGTTCACTTCCAATGGGAACGACCGCCACAGACTTAGTACTCATGATTACTGAGATGTTGCGCAAACACGGAGTTGTTGGCAAGTTCGTGGAATTCTATGGACCAGGCGTTAGCGCATTACCCATGGCAAATCGCGCGACCATCGGAAATATGTCTCCTGAATATGGTTCAACAGTTGCAATCTTCCCTATTGATGAAGAAACCTTGAAATATTTGGAGCTCACTGGACGAACAGTCGATCAGCGCGCGCTCGTAGAAAGTTATGCCAAGCGCCAGGGAATTTGGCACGATCCTTCAGCAACACCTCGCTACTCAGAACATCTCGAATTGGATTTAGCCACTGTCGTTCCCTCGATTGCTGGTCCAAAGCGTCCACAAGATCGCATCTCACTCAGTGATGCCAAGAACGCATTTGCGAAAAGTGTCCCAACGTATCTCTCGGAAAAAAGTGCACAATCACCCGTTCCGGTAACAGTTAATGCACGATCCGGAAATGTTACACATGGTTCAGTCGTCATTGCATCCATCACTTCATGTACGAACACCTCAAACCCGAGCGTCATGATTGGTGCGGGGTTGCTTGCAAAGAAAGCGGTCGAAAAAGGTTTGCAGAGTAAGCCATGGGTTAAGACAACGCTGGCACCTGGTTCGAAAGTTGTAACAAATTATTATGAGAAGGCAGGACTTACTCCATATTTAGAGAAACTCGGATTTAATCTTGTTGGATATGGCTGTGTAACGTGTATCGGAAACTCTGGCCCGCTTCCAGCGGAAGTTAGTAAGGCTGTCAACGATAACGATCTTGCTGTTGCTGCGGTGTTATCAGGAAACCGTAATTTTGAAGGTCGAATCAGCCCAGATGTGAAAATGAATTATCTGGCTTCGCCACCACTTGTTGTCGCATATTCGATTGCCGGAACTATGGATCATGATTTTGAGAAGGATCCACTTGGGAAAGATGCAAGCGGCAATGATGTGTATCTTAAAGATATTTGGCCAGCTCCATCCGAAATCCAAGCCGTTATTGACGGTGTGGTTTCTTCAGATATGTTTAAGAAAGATTACGCAAGCGTCTTCGCTGGTGATCGACGTTGGACATCGCTTGATACACCTACTGGAAAGGTATTCGAGTGGGATTCGCATTCAACATATGTACGCAAGCCACCATATTTCGAGGGTATGCCGCGAAATCCGGTCCCAGTGACAGATATTCAAGGAGCGCGAGTTCTGGCAAAACTAGGTGACTCAGTTACTACTGATCATATTTCTCCAGCGGGCTCAATCAAGGCAGATTCTCCAGCTGGTAAGTACTTAGCAGAGCATGGTGTTTCACGCGCCGATTTCAATTCATACGGTTCTCGCCGTGGAAATCATGAAGTAATGATTCGTGGAACTTTCGCCAACATCAGATTAAAAAATCTTTTACTCGATGGCGTTGAAGGTGGATTCACACGTAACTTCCTTAGCAACGGCGAACAATCCACAATTTACGATGCATCCATGGCGTATCAAGCCGCAAATGTCCCACTGATTATTGTGGCTGGGAAAGAGTATGGATCAGGTTCATCACGTGATTGGGCTGCGAAAGGAACCGCGTTACTCGGAGTGAAAGCCGTAATTGCAGAATCATTTGAACGAATCCACCGGTCAAACTTGATAGGCATGGGAGTTCTCCCTTTGCAATTCAATGATGGCCAGAACGCAGAATCACTTGGTCTCACAGGTGAAGAAGTTTTTGCAATCGAAGGAGTCACCGCTCTTAACGATGGAGGTATTCCATCTACTGTAAAAGTTATCGCCGGTTCGAAGACTTTTACGGCGAAGGTCCGCATCGATACCCCAGGTGAGGCTGATTACTATCGCCACGGCGGCATCATGCAATACGTTCTTCGATCCCTATTGAACTAGTACCTGAGCGACTAATCGCCGATACCATTGCGGTATGAAATATCTGCCTCGCATTAAGTCGCCAAGTGATGTGGCGCGCTTGAGCACCGCAGAACTTGAGGAGTTAGCTACCGAAATTCGGAGTTTCTTGATTGATAAAGTTTCGAAATCTGGTGGACATTTGGGCCCCAACCTTGGAATTGTTGAGCTTACAATCGCCATTCATCGGGTTTTTGAATCTCCACGAGATGTCGTTGTTTTTGATACTGGACATCAGAGTTACGTTCATAAGATTTTGACAGGACGCGCGCCAGGTTTTGAAAAATTGCGCCAGCGAGGTGGAATCGCTGGGTATCCCAATCGCCGCGAGAGTGAACATGACGTCATTGAAAACTCGCACGCTTCGACTGCTCTTTCATGGGCAGATGGAATCGCCCGCGGATTCATGATTCAAGGCGAGACTGAACGCACGGTTGTGGCTGTTGTAGGAGACGGTGCGCTTACAGGAGGTATGTCATGGGAAGCTTTAAACAACATTGCCGCGTCGAAAGATTTACGTCTGGTTATCGTCATCAATGACAACGAGCGTTCATATTCACCGACAATTGGTGGAGTTGCTACCTATCTCTCGACGCTGCGCGCCACAAAGGGATATGAAAAATTCCTTGATTGGGGCAAAGGCGTTCTTGAGCGCACTCCTGTTGTGGGCCAGCCGATTTATGAAACTTTGCACGGAATGAAAAAAGGTTTGAAAGACATTGTTGCGCCACAAGGAATGTTTGAAGATCTGGGTTTGAAATATCTCGGACCTGTCGACGGACATGACATCCTTGCTCTGGAAAAAGCTTTGACTCAAGCCAAGAAGTTTGCTGGCCCAGTTCTTGTCCATGCCATCACGGAAAAAGGTCGAGGTCATGCTCCGGCGCTGCAAGACGAAGCAGAAAAGTTTCATGCAGTTGGAGTTGTTGACCCCGAAACGGGAGAGCCCTTAAGTAAAAGCGGCACCACATGGACCAGCGTTTTTGCTGATGCCATGGTTGCTCTCGGAAAAAATCGCAAGGACATCGTTGCTGTTACCGCAGCAATGTTGGGCCCCACAGGTCTTGATAAGTTCCAAGCCGAATTCCCTGAACGTACATTCGATGTAGGAATTGCAGAGCAACATGCCACAACTTCGGCAGCAGGAATGGCTTTTACTGGCCTTCATCCCGTTGTCGCTGTGTACTCGACATTTTTGAATCGAGCTTTTGACCAACTTCTTCTTGATGTCGCGCTACACAAAGCTGGTGTAACTTTTGTTTTAGATCGATCTGGGATCACAGGTGATGATGGTCCGTCTCACCATGGAATATGGGATCTAGCGCTCACAGGAATTATTCCGAACGCCCATGTTGCTGCTCCGCGAGATGCAATCCGTTTACGAGAACTCCTAGATGAATCTTTAGGTATTACCGATGCTCCATCAATAATTCGCTTCCCTAAAGGCTCAGTCGCCCCAGAACTTCCCGCTTTTGAACGTCGTGAAGGCATCGACATTCTTTATCGCGGCGAGAGCACCGATATTTTGTTGCTCAGCGTCGGCGCGATGGCTGCGATTGCAGTGGATGCAGCAGCCCAGGCTTATCGCGAAGGAGTGGGAGTCACTGTCATCGATCCACGCTGGATCAAGCCGCTGCCGACGCAATCTCTATTATCGATGGCGCAACGTTATAAGCGAGTCGTAGTGCTAGAAGATGGAATAAAGCATGCCGGCGTGGCCAGCACGGTATCTGAACTTTTCCGCGACCATGGTCTTGAAACTCCGATTCATTCCATCGGAATTCCACTGGAATTTATTGAACACTCCAAGCGAAACGAAATCATGGAAGATCTCGGCATCACAGTTCAGAATGTTGCGCGCCAACTTGTGGGTTGGGCATCACTTGGAACTAAGCAGGAAGCGATGCAACTCCGTGTGGATGAAAGCGCTGACCGCAAACCGCTTCACTAATTCCCTCTCGATCTAAGTACGGCAAGATTCCACCCAAGTGCATGGGCCAACCAGCTCCCAATAACATGCAAAGATCAATCTCGGCAGGAGTAGATACCACCCCTTCATCGAGCATCATGCGAGCTTCTTCAGCGAGCGCCTTAAGTGCACGCAATCTCACCTCATCTGATGTCGACGCCTTCGTTCCCTTTTCAATAAGTGCAACCGCATCAGGATTTGGAATCAACGCGCCACTTTCATTTTTGGTATAGAACGTTTTTACACCTTGATCAACCAGACGTTGAACTGTTGGTGAAATGCGATAACGCGGACCAAGATTTGCATTGAGAGTCTTTGAAACATGGAGCGCAACGCCTGGTCCAACGAGCCCAAATAATTCAAATGGTGACATGGGAAACCCAAGTGGCCGAAGCGCGTTGTCTGCGATTTCTGCGGGCGTGCCCTCATCCATCGCATCGGTAACTTCACCCATGAATCGAGTGAGGAGACGATTCACAACAAAGCCTGGAGCATCTTTACAGATGATCATGGTTTTCTTGAGCTCTTTTCCAACGTTGATCGCTGTCGCAGTTGTGGCGTCATCAGTCTTAGATGTTCGTGCAACTTCAAGGAGAGGCATGATTGCTACAGGATTGAAAAAGTGGAAACCAACAACTCGCTCTGGATTTTTCAGGCCCTCGCCCATTTTCTCTACTGAGAGCGAAGAAGTATTTGTGGCAAGGACGCATTCGGGGGAGATAATCGCCTCAAGATCTTTGAATAACTTCTGCTTGATCGAAAGTTCTTCAAAGACCGCTTCGATTATGAAATCAGCTCCGGCGAATACTGATTGATCAACCGAACCCGTAACCAAGAGCGAAAGTCTGCGGCCGGCTTCTTCGTTGAGCCTCTTCTTCTCCACTAATTTCGCAATTTCGGAATGAACCCACGCAACTCCTTTATCTACCCGAGCCTGATCCAGATCTGTCATCACAACAGGCACTTTCAAATTCCGAACCAACAGAAGAGCAAGTTGGGAGGCCATAAGGCCGGCACCAACGACGCCAACTTTGGTGACTTTTCGCGCTAACGCGGGCTTTGGGGCGCCTTCAACTTTCTTACGCTTTTTCTGAATCAAGTTAAATGCGTAGAGTGAAGCGCGCAGCGGATTACCCATAACCAAGTTTGCGAGAATTTCATCTTCAGCATCGAATCCCTGATCAAGAGTGCTGGTGCGCGCGGCGTAAATTAATTCAAGTGCACGTCGGGGAGCTTCGATATCGGCTCCGCCATATTTCTTCGCAATAGCTGCTTTGCCGGTCGCGATTGCTTTATCCCATGATGCAACATCAGTTGTGTAATCCTGACGATCGATCTTTTCTTTTCCAGAGATGATTCGAGCAGCAAATGCCACAGAACGCTCTAAGAAATCTGCTGGCTCATAGACCGCATCAACGACGCCTAACGCATGAGCATCTTTCGCTTTCATCATGGTGTTGTTGTTAAGAGCATTGAGGATAATTACCTGTACCGCTCGTTCTGGTCCGATTAATTTCGGCAAAATTGTTGCGCCGCCCCAACCTGGGACAATTCCTAAAAAGCATTCTGGAAGTGCGGTGAGCGCAGTTGATGCCATGGTTCGATAGTTGCAATGTAAACCGACTTCTAAACCACCGCCGAGTGCAAGTCCATTAATAAATGCAAACGTTGTTTTCTTACTTCTGCCGAGACGCTTGAAAACATCATGTCCAAATTTTCCGATTGCGAGCGATTGAGATTTTTCGGTTACAAAGGGAAGTCCTGAGAGATCGGCACCGGCTGCAAAGATGAATGGCTTACCTGTGATTGCGATGGCGACTGCAGGAGAGTTTTCTGCCTTCGAAATTGCGTCATCGAGTTCTTGAAGTGATTGTGGTCCAAGAGTGTTGGGACGTGTGTGATCAAGGCCGTTATCGATGGTGATCAGCGCGAGTGTGCCAGAAGCGCCGAATGCAGCAAGATCAATCTCGCGAACGAGCGCCTTGGTTACAACTTCTTCGGGCGCGCCTGCAGGAGGAGTCACATCAGTCATGATTTATGCCGCCTTGCCGTTGAAGTGAGGGTTCTCCCAGATTACGGTGCCACCCATTCCCAGTCCGATACACATTGTGGTGATTCCATAACGCACATCTGGGCGCTCTTTAAATCCTTCCGCCAAGTTGAGCATTAATCGAATACCTGATGATGCCAAAGGGTGCCCGACAGCAATCGCGCCGCCATAAATATTTACTCGTGGATCATCGTCGGCTATTCCAAAGTAGTCCAAAAATGAAAGCACTTGAATCGCAAATGCTTCATTAATCTCAAAGAGGCCAATATCGCTGATGGATAGTCCAGCTTTTTCAAGCGCTTTCAGCGTTGATGGAACAGGGCCGTAACCCATGATTTCTGGTTCAACACCAGCAAATGCAAATGTCACTAACTTTGCTTTTGGTGTTAGTCCAAGCTCTTTCGCTTTTCTCTCACTTACAAGAAGTGCCGCAGTCGCTCCATCATTGAGACCAGCTGCGTTACCTGCTGTCACGCGTCCGGCGGGTCGAAAAGGAGTCTTCAAAGCAGAAAGCGCTTCAAGTGTGGTTCCAGGTCGTGGTGGTTCATCAACAGTGGCAACGCCCCAACCTTGCTCGGCACTTCGAACTGCAACAGGAATCAAATTCGGTTGAATTTTTCCAGAAGCATATGCCGCAGCGGTCTTGGTTTGTGAAGCGAGCGCATATTTATCGGCACGTTCTTTTGTTAAGTGCGGCAACTTGTCATGCAATCTTTCTGCTGTATTTCCCATTGAGAGCGCATCAGTATCAACAAGTTTCTCGGCAAGATATCTCGGATTGGGATCCATACCTTCGCCCATCGGGTGATTTCCCATATGTTCAACGCCACCGGCAATTGCGATGTCGTATGCACCCATATGAATTGATCCAGCAAGCGTCGTCACAGAAGTCATTGCGCCAGCGCACCAGCGATCAATTGAATAACCCGGAACGGTATTGGGAAGTCCTGCCAACAAAGTTGCGCTGCGACCGATATTCATTCCTTGATCGCCAAACTGAGTGGCAGCAGCAATTGCTACATCATCTACATCTGCGGGTTTGATTTGCGGATTACGCTCGAGCAAGCCGCGGATACAACGAACGATGATGTCATCGGCACGAGTACCTGCATACAAACTTCCCGCTTTTCCAAAAGGAGAGCGGACCGCATCGACAAGGAGGACATTGGTAGAAGTGGTGGCAGTAGTCATGCCGCTAGGTTACCCGCGAGTAACCACAAGTAAAACTAGAGCGGTTACTTAGAAACGAGGATTTGTGTGGTCGTTTTGGCTGGCTTGAGGTAGAGCGCCAACGTTCCGGCGATGTATGCGCTCCAGATCAGGAGTTGAAGCCAGGACATCGTGGTATCGAAACCGATTGTGCCCGCGAGGATTGAGGCAAGAATGGAGTCAGGAGCAAGCCATGACGTGACATCCCACGCATAAGCGCTCTCACCAGGAAGCCAACCAAGCTCTTGGAACTCATGAACGCCGTACGAGAGTACTCCCGCCGCGACAATGACCAGAGCGGCTCCAGTTATAGTGAAAAACTTAGATAAATTGATTTTGATCGCTCGGCGGTAAATGGCATAACCAAGGAAAATCGCAATCGCCAAACCAGAGATTAATCCAACTGTCGCAGGAACCTTCGATCCAACGGTTTGAAAATTGGTGTAGACGAAGAGAGCGGTTTCAAGACCTTCACGAGCGACTGCGAAGAATGCAGCGGCAGCTAATGTCAGTGGACCCACCATCGCAGCAGTATCAACTTTTGCATGTAGTTCGTCTCGAAGTGCGCGAGCCGTACGCTTCATCCAGAAGACCATCCAAGTGACTAGTCCGACTGCGACAAAAGAAGTGGTCCCCGCAAAAAATTCTTCTCCGCGTTCGGAGAGCTCAGCTGAGGTAAATCCGAGGAATCCACCTAGACCCACGCTCAAGGCAAGAGCGGCGCTGACGCCGGCCCAAATCGGGGTGAGAAGGAAGCGGCGATCGGTCTTGACGACATA
>CAZZMU010000005.1:2726-4054 GCA_964655345.1 uncultured Clavibacter sp. | reverse complement strand
CTTCGAAGTTGCGGCCAATCTTTTTCGGCAAGTGATGTGGCACGTAGATAAGTTTCGAACCAGGTCTGGACATAACTTCTCTGAGTCTCATTTCGAATTCTTGCTTTTGCCTCAGGAAGGTTGAGAAGTTCATCGACGCTTTTCAAGCGGGCTTGTGCCATAGAAGATATGACAGCATCAGAAAGTAGGCGTCCGGGAGCTAGATCAATTTCAGAGGCGATTCGATCTCGTTCATTCCATAACTCGCGCACAATTGCCATTTGATAGCGCGACTTTATTGTGTGCATTCCTGAAGTTCTACGCCAGGGTTCTTTTCGAGGAGAACTTGGAGGCGCTTTGAGAATTGCCGCAAAATCTTGAAGCGCCCAACTCAATTTTCCTTGGGCTTCAAGCAGTTCTGCGATTTTATCTCTCAAATCGACAAGAACTTCAACATCCAGTGCGGCATAGTC
This sequence comes from uncultured Clavibacter sp., assembly GCA_964655345.1. Classification (GTDB taxonomy): domain Bacteria; phylum Actinomycetota; class Actinomycetes; order Nanopelagicales; family Nanopelagicaceae; genus MAG-120802. Next base: position 3,602 of record CAZZMU010000005.1, on the reverse strand, counting down.
AAGCCATTCTTGCTGCAGTGGTCGAATCGACCAATCGACAGCGGAATGTTCTTTTGCCAGTGAAATTTCCAAGAGTGATTCGCAGAGCGCACCTAGGCCAACTCGGGGACAGCCTGCGATTCTTGCGCCCAATTCAGTATCAAAGAGCTGCTGAGGATGGATGCCAAATTCGCGTAAACAAGGCAGATCTTGGGTACTTGCGTGAATCACGACTTCAGTAGAAGCAATGAGATTATTCAGTGCTTCGATCACATGCGAAGAATTCTGATCAGTCAGTAGTGCAATTGGATCTATAAGGTGTATGCCGCCACCTCTTCGAAAAATCTGTATCAGGTACGCGCGGGCGCTGTAGCGAAAACCCGAAGCTCGTTCGGCATCTATTGCGATGGGTCCATGACCGCGAGAGAGTTCTGCGATGCTTTTGGCAAGCGCATCGCAATCTTCCACAATAGGTGGCGTTCCAAGATCAGGTACTTGAAGTGCACGCATGAAAATTCTCGCTAGTGAGAGGCGTTAGCGCCTTGAAGGAAGCGAGCTGACCCCTTCAGGTATCGGAGCTAGACCTGCGGCGCTGGCCATAAGTTCGAGCCACGCACCAACATGTTTAGTCAATTCTTCGGCTTTAGTAGGAGTCCATGAAGCTCGAATCTCAATTTCAGAAGATTCATCGCTGCTAGATAATTGACCGTAAGAAGCGCTCATGACTCGAGTTACCGTTCCGCTTGGAGCGACATAGGATGCAGAACTTGCATTGAGCGCATCGATAAACCACGACCAACCCACATCTGGTAATAACGGATCAGATTCCATCTCAGTTTCTAGCGCTGAACGTACAAAAGTCACACACCGGAAATTTCCTTCCCAGGTTTCTTGTCC
>CAZZMU010000005.1:0-2626 GCA_964655345.1 uncultured Clavibacter sp. | reverse complement strand
TGGGGAACTGCGGATTATTTGGCAGGGAATTTATCGAAGAAATTTAAAGCCCTGGCAGTAACGGGAGTCTCTCAAGTTTTTGGCTTGATTTTTGGACTGACAATAATTGCGCTTTCAGGCTCGTTTCTTTCACCATCACTGTCATTTGATGGCTATTTCTTACCTGGAGTTATTGCCGGTATTGCGGGGTTCATTGGCTTAACTGCTTTTTACACTGGATTGGCAACTGGCCGGATGGGCGTCGTATCTCCTATCAGCTCTCTTTCAGTTGTGATCCCATTGCTCTACGCACTCATTCAAGGTGAGCGTCCGTCCTCCACACAAACCATTGGAATTATTGTTGCAATTGCGGGCGCATTTATGGCAAGTGGACCAGAAATTCGAAATGGTCTTCCTATTAAACCTTTGATGTACGCCGTTGTTGCGGCACTTGGATTTGGCACGGCGCTAACTTTTATTGCAATTGGATCAGAAGTTGATTCTCTCCACACCATGACCTCGATGCGATTTGCATCGGTCTCGATCTGTCTACTTATTGCCATACGCTTCAAAACTCTAGGTGGTTTCTCTAAGGGCCACCTTCCACTTCTTATGTTCATAGGCGTTGCAGATTTCTTAGCCAATTTCTTCTTAGGTATCGCAACCACAAAGGGATTAGTTTCTATTGCAATGGTCTTTGGTTCACTATTCCCAATTGTGACAATTCTGCTTGCGTATAAATTCCTTCATGAAAGGTTGCATCGAATACAGTACATCGGAATCGCGGCTGCCCTCATCGGCGTAATTCTGATTGCAGCTTTCTAGTCTTTCGCTTTTTTCGGAGTCCATTCCTCGAAAGTAACGTCATCAACTTTATTGGAGGAATCTAGTTGATAATTACGGTGTAAATTCTCAAAATCGAAAAAATCTCCATCTCCAGAAATTGGACTACGAGTGAGAAATAGTCGATCAATCACTCCTTTTTCTAACAGTGGCGCAATGAATCGAATCCCACCCTCAATGAGCACCGCTCCATTGCTCTCTTCGAGAGCTTTCCTTACGACCATCTCAGGAGCAGCGACGATGAATATCGAGGTCGATGTCGATGAAGTAGGAGTCTGGGTGGCGACGTACACAGGCATGGGCGCCTTCGAATAATGTTCACGGCGGAAGGTATTTCCTCCAACGACAAGAGCCGTGCTCATTTTTCGGATTTCGTGGAAACGCTTTCGGTCCGCGGGAGGGCTTAACTCAGCTGAGTCATGATTCAACGACGTGGCCCCGTTAGCGCCAATAACCATATTGGCGAGCACCCGTTCACGCTTCATAGCCGACACGCTATCGCGGAATGTCAGTGGCGTTATCTACCGTGTCTCCATGATTATTGATTGTGAAAGTTGTGTCATGCGCGATATTGCTTGTCGCGATTGTGTGGTTTCTGTATTGATCGAAGCCCCAATGTCGACCATAGAACGAGGTTCGGAAATCGGACCCGAAGAATCTCGAGTCATCGACCTTTTAGCCTCTCGGGGGATGATTCCACCCCTGCGTTACGCTCACGCTGAGAACCCTGAAAGCAATTCACAGCCTTCTCAAGCGCTCTCAGGTTGAGGTTTGTGCGCTCCCGCAGTTAGCCTAAAGCGATGATGGCGCTGCGCTCCCTGCCTCGATCAATGTTTTATGCACTCACATTGATCGTTGCACTTCCGCTTATTCCGGCGCTCACGATTTCTGCCAACGCTGCGCCTTCAGCTGATCTTCGCGCTGTGCGGGCGCAAGTTGAACAACTTCAAGAAGATGCTGCAGAAGCCGGCGAAAATGCCCAGGCAGCGAAAATCCAACTGAATAAATTAAAGAATCAACTCAGCGCTGTTCAACAGCAAGCAGATGCCCAAAAGCAAACTGTAGATTCAATTAAAAAATCTCTCGCTGCAATTGCAGTTGCGCGTTATAAGTCCACCGGGCTAGGCGAGGGTCTAGAGCTTCTCTTCTCCTCAGATCCTTCGCTCTATTTATCTGCCGCTGGTTCGCTTGAGAACGTAACTCGAAAGCAGGCAATTGAATTACGGAAGTACGCAACGGCCAAACAGAGATTAGATGCGACATCACTCACCGTCGCCGATAAATTGAAGTTAGTCCAGGCCGCCGAAGCGCGTTATAGAGCTCAAGCCGCTCAAGTTGAGAAGAAACTCGCTCAGGCCGAGAAGTTGTTAGCAAAGTTAGAGAAAGAAGATCGCGAAAAATTGCTCAAGCTTCAAGCCATGGACGAAGAAGAGCGACGTAAGTATTCGCTAGAGCAAGCCAAACTAGCCAATGCGGTCTCGGGTCGCGCTGGTACCGCTTTGAGATATGCGGTTCAGCAAATTGGAGATAGCTATGTCTGGGGCGCCGCGGGACCCGTGAAGTGGGATTGCTCAGGTTTAACGATGCGGGCATACCAACAAGCCGGTGTTCGTTTACCTCACTCATCACGCGCTCAATTCACTTATGGGCGCTCGATAACTCGTAGCAATTTACAACCGGGAGATCTCGTCTTCTTTGGATCACCGATTTCTCACGTTGGAATTTACATCGGCAAAAACAAGATGGTCCATGCTCCAAGGCCTGGTGCTCGCGTCCAAATCGCTGAATTTGGGAATTTTTTCGG
>CAZZMU010000004.1:15636-21202 GCA_964655345.1 uncultured Clavibacter sp. | reverse complement strand
AAATGGGCTCTTGTTGATGAGAGTGGCAAAGAGATCAAACGTGGCAAAAGTATTTCGGTAGACGGCCATCTCTATCGAGAAGAATCAAGAATCCAATGGTCGAAATTGTTGGACGAACTTCTAAATGAAGTGCCTGATCCGATTGTTGCGATTTATGCGGGTGTCACGGGCGCATCTGACTATCCTGAAGAAAATCAACAAATTGCAGATCTCATCATGAGCCGTTTTCCTCAATCGAAAGTCCATGTTGTCATGGATGTGGCACTCGGTTACCGGGCAAATGTGTCTGATCCCCATGGAGTGTATTTATATGCGGGCACTGGTTCGATAGCAGTTTATAAAGACATAAATGGCAAACATCGCACTGTTGGAGGGTGGGGTTATTTATTAGGAGACGAAGGTGCGGGATATTGGATGGGAATCTCAGCCCTTCAAGAAATCCTCTCAGAATTGGAGCGAAATACTTTTGATTCACGACTGGGTTCGATTATTGCCTCCGATGGCAAAACTCCGACATTTAATCAAGTGAAAGAGTTGGTATATGGCTCACCGCGAAGCAAAGTAGCGGCTTTAGCAAAAGAGATCATTGGTTTAGCTAAAGCGGGAGACGTGAAATCACACAGGATTATCAAGTCTGCGGCGCAAGAACTTGCCTCTTTGGTTGAGCGAACCCGCGCTGTACTTGGAGTTAAAAGTGGATCCGTGGTGTTCGGGGGAGGAATTGCCCGCGCTTCTGAAGAGATTGTTCAAGAGATTTCGGCCATTCTTGGTACGACAATAGAAGTATCAAGTGATGATTTGTCGTTAGAAGCGGCGCGTTTTGCGGTCGAAGATTTCAGTGCTACCAGTTAAGTAGACCAATAACCTCGTCACTATTGATCTTTGCAGGATCAATCATTCTTGCATGCGAGTACCAATGCTTCTGTTCCACCGTAAAGGAAGGGAGTCGGCGAAGACTTTCCAACACTTCGTCTTTGGTGACACCTAGTTCTTCGAGTCTGTGTCGCGTATTTGCACGAGCAATAGTTTCACGTGCCCGTTCATGATTATTGTTTTGGAAGTAAGACATGATTAATACACCCATGCTCACAAGTTCACCATGCAAGATAGTTCTGCCTGTGACTTCTTCGAAGGTGTAGGCAAAGAAGTGTTCAGATCCTTCTTCAAAACGGGCATGTTTCATTTCATGGCAGCGCCAACCGATATCTCGATGAAGCTCCATCAATCTCTGTAAGCCATCGTCTGAAAGCTCAGCAATACCTGGGGCGCAATCAAAGAGTTCATCAAGGTACATCTCAGAGATTTTTGGCATATCTTCATTCCAGCCAAATTCATCTCGACCTTGATCTGCAGCGAATTTCCAATCAAACCAAGCGGTGTGGCATGAGAGAACATCGCCAATTCCGCTAGTAACCATAGAGCGTGGAGCTGCGCGGAATAATTCAAAGTCGACGTAGACCATTTCTGGAACCGCGTCACCCTCGTAGCGCACGCCACCTTTGTCGCGGAGCGCAGACATTCGAGTGAAACATGCATCAACACTGGGAAGAGATGGCAACTGAATCAATGGGAGTGAACGACGCCAGTGGATCCATTTAGCGGTATCCATCGCGCTTCCTCCGCCCAGGCCAACAACAGTCATGTTTGGTGCTTCTTGTGCGAGGCGATCAAGGTTTTCAGGAGATAAGTCTCCAGATTGGACGATCTTTACCGGCTTATTGATTACATCTTTCTCGATTACCGCCCATGGTTCGGGTTGGGTTACAAGGAGATAATCACCGATGTTATTTACGGCATTTGCTGCGATGTTATTGCCGTAAGTGGCATTGAATCCATTCGCTTTAAAGGTCATAACTTATCTCCAAATCTCTTGATTACAGATTCAATGTTACTGGCATCAATTACTCGAAAATTCTGAAACTCTTTATTGCTTAGCAGAAGTTCAGCAAAGAATTGAGGATTCTTTGTGACTTCATGCTGCAATCTTGAGATCGAATATCCAAGAAAGCGTGCTTGCACATCAAGTTGAGCAACCATGTTTTGCAACATGGTTTTATGTTGAGCGATGACATCTACCAAACGTTTCCTATACAGATCAATAGGTTGTTGATGAGTCACCTCAATCACATTGCGGCCAAAATACCATCGTTCGATGGGTAAGTGAGTTCGAAACTGGTCTACTTTTCCATCCGGATGTTTATCGAATCCAGCGGTCCAACATGCTTCATTGGTGGCGCGACCGACTAAACGATGGTCCTCATTATCCTCATATTTGATGGAATCAGGGTCAAAGGTCATTACAAGATAAGGGCGTATCGACCGAATCAGATCAACTAATTGATTACGAAGGACGACCTCACTTTGATCACCAAGCTGATCTGTTGCAAGTCCCAGTTCATAACTCTTCGTAACCCCAAGTGAGGCAAGGGCGGTTTTAAACTCAGTCTGGTTCAATGCGATGGTTTTCTCGGTATCCAATCCCCAGCTATCCCATCGATCATCAGTTACGCGCACTACATGGATATCCCAGCCAGCGTCTATCAATGCAAGAACTGCAGTCCCGGCAAAGAGCACCAGGTCATCAGCATGAGCAATAACTACTAGACCAGTTTTCTGATGAGTGCTTGGAATTACGAGATTTTGTCGCACATTTTCCTTTGTTCTAGACCAGACCAGTTTGACGCCATATCGCAAGATTCTTCATGTAAACCCTTATCAAATCAATAGTTGCTCGGTATTTTTGTGGCACTAGGGATTGCACCCTTTATCGAAAGGAAGGCTCGTGTCCAGAGGAAAATCAATGAAAGTTGTCGCACTTTCAGCTGCACTTGCACTTGTACTAAGTGCTTGTGGTGGAAGTAGCGACTCCGGATCTGGAGAGGTTGGCGGAGAGATCAATGTTTTCTTGATTCCTAGCCCATCATCCACATCCATACAGAGCTTTATTCCAGATTTTGAAGCTGAAACTGGAATCAAAGTTAATGTTTCAGAAACACCATACGGCGAAGCTCATCAAAAACAACTATTGAGCTACAACCAAAAAGCTGGCGCATACGACATCGCCCAGTTTGATAATTCATTCCTTGCACCATTCTGCCAAGCGAAAGCTATGAAGGCTCTTGACTCATATATTGCTGATTCAGCGGAATATGACATCAATGATTTTGGACAAGGACAACAAGATTACGGCAAGTGCAATGGTGAAACTCTTGGCTTAACACTTAGCACTGAGCCGATGATCCAGTGGTACCGCACGGATCTTTATGAGAAATTGGGACTAAAGCCTGCAACCACATGGGATGAGTACTACAACAACGCGAAGAAGCTTCAAGCGGCCGGACATGGCGGACAAATCATGGGCTTTGGGCCAAACGTTTCATGGTGGTGGATGACTCTTGTTTGGTCATTTGGTGGTTCTCTCTATGATGAGAATCTCAACCCAACCGTGAACTCCAAAGAAGCTGTCGCTGCGACTGATTACCTCAAGAAGCTACTTGAAGTTTCACCAAAGGGTGCGATTACTGCAACTGGCGATGACACCACAAGTAAATTCCTAGGTGAAGATATTGGAGCGATGCTCAATTACTCTGGCTATTATGGAATGGCTCTTGATCCAAAGATCAATAAGAATGCAGGCAAGATTGGCACTGCACCAATGCCAAAGGGAGCAGCAGATATCACCCATCTCGCAGGCTGGAATATTGGTATTCCTGCAGATGCAAAGAATCCTGATGCGGCTTGGAAATTCTTGGAGTACGTGTTGGGCAAGTCCAACTCCGTGAAATATCTAGAATCGGGAGCAGCAGCGATTGGACGTAAGTCAATCATTAGCAATTCCGATCTCGTCGCGAAGAATCCTTACCTTCCTCAGCTTGAGATTCCAGCTTCATCGCGAATTGAACGATATCCACAAATCGCGGTCTGGCCAGAATTTGAAGTTGCAGCTATCGAAGCTGTCACCCAAGTTCTCACTGGAAAACAGAAGACGCAGTCAGCACTAGACGCGTTGAATGAAAAGCTCAAACCGATCCTGGCAAAGGAACCAAAGAGCTAAAAAAGCGCGTTATCCCTAGACAAGGAATGAGGCCCAGCGTCACTGTGATTGAGAATGATCACTTGTGATGACTGGGCCTCGTACCATTTCTAAACGCAAAAATCTCCGTCCGGTAGGGCATTTCACAATACCGACCTGGATACTTCTTTCTTTCACAATTCTCATTCCATTCTTTTATGGAATATACATCTCATTTCAAAATATAAATCTTGCATCTTTTTTACCACCAACTTTTGTGGGATTTGATAATTATCGCACCGCTTTAGCTGCTCCAGAGACGTGGTCGACATTACGAATAACTTTACTCATCACTTTTTTTGGACTGCTGTTTCAAATCCCGCTTGGAATTTTCCTGGCTCTTGCCTTGCACGAGAATCTTCGAGGAACCAAGATATTTCGCTCAATTCTCATTACACCGATGCTACTAACTCCAGTTGCAGTAGGTCTTACATATCGATTTATGTTCGATACGGACTTAGGTGTAATCAATTGGTTTCTCGATATTCTTGGCATCGAGAAAATCAATTGGCTTGGCTCGCAGACCAGCGCTCTTTTCGCTGTGATTATTGTTGATTCCTGGCAATCTGTGCCTTTCGTTATGCTTTTAGTGCTGGCGGCATTAACTGCGATTTCACCATCTCTTTATGAGGCCGCTCGAGTGGATGGGGCAAATTCGAGCCAAATCTTCCGGCGACTCACTCTGCCGTTGATCACTCCAACGCTCTTAGTAATAACGATGATCAAGATCATGGATTTCTTAAAGCTCTTTGACACTTTATTCATCTTGACCCGAGGAGGCCCTGGTAACTCCACAACAACTCTTGGATTGTGGGCTTATAAAACCGGATTTATCTTCCTTGAGCTATCTCGTGCTGCAGCCTTAGGCGTTCTAATTGCGCTTATAACTATGCCGGTCTATCTACTCTGGCGAAAAGCGTCAAAAGGTGTGAGATGAAAATAAAAAAGATCCTTTCCTACACTCTTTTGCTAAGCGCATCGTTCATTTCGATTTTCCCGCTTTTCTGGACGGTTTCCACCTCGATAAAGGATCGAGTCGATACTTACACTTTGCCACCCAAATTCTTTAATTTCACTCCGACGGCAAAGAATTACATATCACTTTTCTCATTAGACACTTTCTGGGGAATCTATCTCAACAGCATCATCATCACTGTAGGAAGCACGCTTCTTTCTCTCATCTTTGGCAGCCTTGCTGCTTATGCTTTTGCGCGTAAACCTCGCTTTAGGGGACGCGGAGCGCTTGATGGCTTGATGATTGCAGTTCGTGCGCTTCCAGGAATTGTCCTTTTGCTTCCGATATACAAATTAAGTTCATATCTAGGAATGTATGACTCGAAGCTAGCACTCATTTTGATATATGCGGGCTTCAATATTCCTTTTGCTATCTGGCTGTTGATGAGTTTCTTTGAACAGATTCCAATAGAAGTTGAAGAGTCCGCCAGAGTTGATGGAGCCTCAAGTTACCGAATGTTTTCTCAGATTATTTTGCCT
>CAZZMU010000004.1:0-15536 GCA_964655345.1 uncultured Clavibacter sp. | reverse complement strand
CGCCAGAGTTGATGGAGCCTCAAGTTACCGAATGTTTTCTCAGATTATTTTGCCTCTAGCGGCCCCAGGTTTAGTTGCCACAGGAATATTTGTATCTCTCTTGTCTTGGAATGAGTTCCTTATTCCAGTCATCATGGCCGGGGAAAATGCGAAACCGCTACCGGTTCTGGTTGCCAGTTTTATCAGTAACCGAACTTTAGATTGGGGCCCCATGGCTGCGGCGGCTACGGTCGCCTTAATTCCGATCGTAGTTTTGACCGTCGTGATTCAGCGCTGGTTGGTGGCGGGATTATCGAGTGGAGCGGTTAAGGAGTAATTCGCGATAGTAATGAGCGCTCTTTTTTGGAAGGCGCTTCTGTGTTTTGTAATCGACATAAATCAATCCAAATCTCTTGTCGTATCCATATGCCCATTCAAAATTATCCATAAAGCTCCATGCAAAGTAGCCACGAATCGGAGCCCCTTGTTTTTGAGCGGAGAACATGGCATCCAGGTGTGATTGAAGATAATCAATTCGATCTTGATCATTTACCTGATTTGCTTCAACAACATCATTCCAAGCCGATCCGTTCTCAGTTATATACATTGCTTTTGGGTTATATTCACGAGAAATCCTTAAAAGTATCTCTTCAAAAGCCGGAGCATGCACTTCCCAATCCATAGAAGTTCGCTTCACATCTGGGCGGCGAATTCCTCGAATTGGTAGTGGAAAACCTTGCGCATCTGATGTAATGGTTTGGCGGAAATAGAAATTAATTCCAAGGAAATCCATCGGTTGGTTGATGAGAGCCATGTCCCCATTGTGAATTTCTGGAGATTTCTCGAGAACTTCGATGACATCTTCGGGATAAGGAAGACCAAAAACTGGGTTTAAAAACCACCGATTATCGAAACCGTCAGCCAAAGTCGCTGCCCGTTGATCTTCTGGCGAATCTGTTGCCGGAACGGCAGGGGTTACGTTAATGACGATTCCAACCTGAGAGTTTTTAACGTTAGAACGAATCACTTGTGAGGCAATACCGTGTGACATAAGAAGATTATGAGAGGAATTCAGGGCAGTTTGTAAATCTTTAATTCCTGGCGCCATATCGCCATAGAGATGACCAATCCAAGCGCTACATAAAGGTTCATTAAGTGTCATCCAATTTTTGACTCGATCACCAAATTTTGTGGTGAGAACTTCTGCATATTCTTCAAACCATTGAACAATCTGACGGTTATTCCATCCACCCTTATCTTGGAGAGTTTGTGGCAAATCCCAGTGATACATAGTTAGCCACGGCTCAATTCCACGTTGTAGTGCGCCATCAATCAGGCGGTCATAAAAATCAAGCCCAGCTTGATTTACAGACCCAACTCCATTGGGAATTACTCTTGGCCAAGCGACAGAGAAGCGATAGGCATCAACGCCCATCCATTTCATCAAATCTAAATCTTCTTCATAACGATGGTAGTGATCGCAAGCCACATCGCCATTATCTGCATTCGCAACCTTTCCTGGAACTTTGCAGAATGTGTCCCAGATTGATAGTCCACGACCATCAATGTGCGCGGCGCCCTCAATTTGGTAGGAAGATGTTGCGACTCCCCATAAAAAGTCACTCACGATTTAACCTCTTTCCCACAATTACTTCACTCTCGCGACTCATTATCTCTTGATAACCGAGCGCTGCATAGAATTTGAGTCCACGAATATTGTGTTGCGAGACCCTGAGATGAAAACCAGGCGAGTCCAAGCTAGATAAGGCTTTCTCCATGCTCTGCATTACTTTTCGTCCCCAGCCCTGACCTTGAAATTCAGGCAGGAGGTCAATATGTCCATGAGAAGGGTATTCATTCAAGATTTCTCGTGGAGATGGAGTTGGATGAAAAATTTCATGGATTAACCATTCACTCTCAATAAAAGGGGAGAGTGCATGATATTTTTCTTGGAGCTTGGGCCACCATAAATCGCGGGCTCGTGATTGAAATGTTTCTGTATCAAGTACACATAAACCATAACCAACCGCTTTGCCGTTGCTTTCCAGAGCAAAACATGTCTCTGATGCTAAAGTTAAATAAGGTCCGACATAAACCTCTCCGATCATGTCATCGTTTCTAAACATTCCCGTTGCATCTGAACCAGAATCACCTGTTTTGATTGCAACTCTATATAGATCGGCAAGGTCATCCAGAGTTGCAGGGCGGATGGATACAGAAGACATCTGCCCATAATCTCGCGCTCTCACATGATTTACTAGAGCAATCTGGTCTACTTTTGGGCTCGCCAGAACCCCGATTTTCAATGAAAAGAAGTAGCTTTTCTCAGATCTGGTCTACATTCTTTCAACTCAAACCCTAGATTTAATCGAAACCAAGGCTTAGTGTGTAGCGCATGAGTACCGATAGCGCCGCGCTGCAGGCTAAGAGTCAGTTGATCGAACTTCTCTCAAAATTGACTCAAGGTGAGAGGTTGCCGGGCGAAAGAAGTCTGGCCGAAGAATTTGGGGTATGTAGGGTCACTCTCCGACGCGCAATCGAAGATCTCATTCTTGACGGAAAACTTGAACGTCGAGCTCGCTCTGGTACATATGTGCGCCGCCCGATTATTTCTTCAGAGATGCGCCTGAAATCTTTCACTGAAGAAATAAAGCAAAGAGGTCAACTACCTTCGACGAGAGTAGTTTCAATGAAGAAGTTAAAGGCAAATAAAACCATCGCACGTTCATTACGCATTAGACAAGATGAAGAAATCTTCACTGTGACACGTCTTCGTTTAGCCGACAATATGCCGGTTGCGCTCGAGACTTTGAAGATAGCAGGGCACGTTGCACCTGGTTTAACACCACTAGATGTCGAGAGCTCCCTATACGACGCTTTGGTAAATAAGTTTGGAATTCGAATAATGCACGCCAAAGCTTCAATTTCAGCAAAGAATCCAACAGATCGTGAACGCGAACTTCTTCAACTCGACTCAGACACGGCCTGCTTATTAATCAAAATGTTAGACCTTGATCAAAATGGAACACCGGTTATGACCGCTGAATGTATTTACCGAAGCGATTTATTTGAACTCAATATTGATGTGTCAGCAAATGTTAATGCAATCACTTCAAGGAGGGTCTCGTGAAAGCTCAGACACGATACTTAGAGCAACTGGAAAGCCTCATACACAAACTTAAGACTCATGATGATTCGATCGAAGCAGCGGCAGCAGTTGTCGCTCGTGCCTTAGAGAATGATGGTTTAGTGCATGTTTTTGGTACGGGGCACTCGCACATGCTTGCTGAGGAAATGTTCTATCGGGCCGGCGGTCTTGGAGCAGTCAACCCCATTTTGGAAGAAGATTTAATGCTTCATAAGAATGCCAGCAAGAGCACTGAATTAGAACGTGATCCAACCTTGGCAAATTCAATTCTTTCACAACACCAACTTCGTGAAGGCGATGTCTTCATCATCGCTTCCAATTCTGGGGGAAATGCACTCATCGAAGCGATGGCCCTCGAAGTTAAATCTCGTGGCTTGACTCTCGTTGCGATTACCAGCATTAAGCACGCAACTTCGCCTGCGGCGCGAGCACAAGGTCGCAAGCTTCACGAACTTGCAGATATTTGTATTGATAATTTGGGAGAGGTAGGAGACGCTTCAATTTCTTATTCACAAATCCCGGAGAAAACCGGCCCAACATCGACTGTTATCGGAGCTGCAATTGTCAACGCGATAGCTGCTCGCGCTGTGGAAATCACTTTACAAGATGGATTTACTCCCCAGATTTTCAGCAGTAGTAATACTTCAACTGGAGACATTCATAACACAAGACTTATCGAAAGCCTCAAGAATCGAGTTGTGATTTTGTGAAGAATCTTGACTCCTTCTTGAAGATGTATGGTGAATTAACGGAGCAGACAATCACCGTGAATTTTGAGGAGTCAGAAAAGGTACCTTCCGAAGCGCTCGATTATTTGGGCGAAACGATTCAGGTTTCCGATTTATCTGGTGCTAGAAACGCCATCAACCTAGTTAATCAACATGCTCGTAACGGTAAGGAATTATCGAAAGGACTGTACCGCCCCTCATTTGCAATTAGGGGCGTTATCGAGGGCTTCTACGGAACACCATGGACTCATAATCAACGAAAAAGGGGTCTGATTCACTTTGCAAAAAAGAATATGAACTCTTTCATTTTTGCGCCAAAAGATGACCCATGGCAGAGGTTCGATTGGCGCACACCTTTTCAAGAGAGTTTTCTAAAAACAACAGGAGAGCTCGTTCAATTAGGAAGAGATTTATTGGTCGATGTGAGTGTTTGTGTATCTCCGGGACTCACGATTTCCTACAGCTCACAAGAAGATTTATCTGCGTTGCTTGTGAGATACACACAACTACATCAAATTGGAGTAAGAAGATTTGGACTACTCCTGGATGATATTCCTGGTGACCTGCAATATCCCGAAGACAAGAAGAATTTCGCAACTTTAGCTGAAGCGCACTCTAAGTTGTCCAATGATGTCCTCAGTGAGATTACAAAACTTGGAGATGACACTTCTTTGTTTGTTTGTCCCTTGCAATACCACGGTCGTGGACACGAACCATATATTTCTGAACTAGGTAGAAAGCTGGACCCCGCAATTGATGTGATGTGGACAGGTCGACAGATCTGTTCGGAGTATTTGGAAGTAATTGATGCGAAGAATTTTCTTTCTCACACCACAAAGCGCCCCTTTTACTGGGATAACTTTCCGGTTAACGATGTTGCCATGGTGCACCAATTACATATCGGCCCCATACAGAAAAGAGATGCCGATCTGGGAGCGCATTCTGTTGGACTGGTCGCAAATCCCATGGATCGTTTTGAAGCTTCTTTGATACCCCTCACGACTATTGCAGATTATTTATGGGATTCTTTCGGCTACCAACACGAAAAATCTTGGGAGATTGCGCTCAAGGAGTTTGTTGAAGTGGAAAAGGACCGAAACTCTCTACGACATCTGTTTCGTAATTGTTTTGAATCGTGCCTTGCAGTTGATGCAGCCCCAGAATTCGGCGGAATGCTGGGAAATGTTACGTTGGCATGGAGAACGGGCAAATTAAGCGAAGCGTCTCAGACACTTAAAGAATGGTCGTCACAGATTGAACAGAACTATGAAGTAATCACTTCCACAGATTTCTCGTGGCCAGAGTTACGAAAAGAAATTGGTCCTTGGCTTAATAAATATCGCAATGTGGGCCGTGCACTTCTCGAAGTTTCAAAAGTAATTTCCTCCGCTAACTTTAATTCGGGCCGTCTCCAAGGAACGGATGAATTGTCAAGTACGGTAAAGAAAATCAGGAATTCTCTCGCACAAGATCCAACGCGCATCTTTGGAGATGGCTTAGATCTTGTGTTGGGAGAACTCGCAACAGAACTTTCTGTTGCGAAAAGTTAAAATCTAGGAAGGACGAGTGATCTCACAATGAGAGGTCGCAAAAAACTAATATCCATTCTTGCTGCTGTGCTCCTTGGCGTGACTGCATTGAGTGGATGTGGAAATAGTTCGGATGCTTCAGACAAGATCATCCGAATCGGCATGCCATCTCCGGGCGAAGCAGGACAGAAAGTCTGGGATGCGGCGATTGCCAAATTTAAAGAAGCAAATCCTGAGTGGGATGTTCAATTGATCATCCAGGATGATGACATCTACTCAACGGTTGGACTCCAAGGTTTACTTACTGGTGGAAATCCACCGGATGCCTATTTCGAATGGGCCGGTGCACGAACCGTGCAACGTGAAGCTGATGGTTACGCAGCTGATTTAACTGACTTGATTGCAAACTCTTCACTGAAAGATCTCTTCCCAGAGTCTGCTTTCAATAGTGGAAAATCAAATGGAAAGCCGCTGCTTTTGCCTACTGGTTCCGATGTAACAAATGTCATTTGGTATGACAAAGACACCTATAGCAAATTGGGCCTATCTGTACCTGCGACGTGGGATGAGCTCATGGCTTCATGTGCAAAAATCAAGGCTGCCAAAGAGAATTGTTTCTCCATTGGAAACAAGGATTACTGGGTTGCAGGTAACTTCTTCGGACACGTTTATTCGCGAATTATTGGCGAAGACATGTATCACAAGATTATGACCAAAGAAACTCCAATGAACTCTCCGGAGTTAGTAAAAGCATATGAAGTTGTAGCTGATCTACATAAGAACGGCTATATCAATGCTTCCGCAAATAGCATCGCCGACAATGAGGGTTACACCCTTTTCTTCAAGAATGGCGCTGCGATGTTGCCGATTGGTTCGTGGTTAGTGAGTATCGCAGCTGATGAGGCACCTAAGAAGAACATCGACTGGTTCAACTTGCCAGCATTCTCTGGTGGCGCAGGAGATCAGAAGAGCGTTCTTGGCGTAACGACTGGTTATGTCATCAACGCAAAATCTCCAAAGATTGACCAAACGGTCAAGTTCTTTGAAATCTTCTTCTCAGATGAAATTACAGCGGAATGGGTTAAAGCAGGTGCAGCACCGTTAACAAAAGCGGCAGCCTCCGGAGACCTCAATCCACTTC
Organism: uncultured Clavibacter sp.; assembly: GCA_964655345.1. Classification (GTDB taxonomy): domain Bacteria; phylum Actinomycetota; class Actinomycetes; order Nanopelagicales; family Nanopelagicaceae; genus MAG-120802. The sequence goes on along the minus strand of CAZZMU010000004.1, from coordinate 9,011 downwards.
AAAAGCGATTGGTTGAACTGATGACATCTGGAGGAACAATTGTTGCTCCACCTGACACTGGTTATGACCTTAAAGTTGCTGATGCGCTCAATGTTGCGACCTCGGAAGTTATGGGCGGAGTTAAAACTCCACAACAAGCTCTCGATGATGCACAAGCGAAAATCGCTAGTTCTTAATTAGCCGATTCAATCGCTCGAAAGTAGTTAGATGATGGGAAAGGGAGTTCAGTGAAGCCAACTTCAAAATGGACTCCCTTTCTCTTTATCCTTCCAGCATTCTCGATATACGCCTTCACGGTGCTTATTCCGCTTATCGGAACTTTGGGGTCAAGTTTTACAAAGTGGAACGGCTATGGAAGTCCAGAGTGGATTGGATTCCGGAATTATTTAAGAGCGTTGAAAGACACCATTTTTCTCAGTTCCTTCAAACATGTCTTTATATATGTAGTGGCGACAATCATTCTAGAAGTTGCCGTCGGATTGATTTTGGCTGGAATCTTGAGTTCGAGAAAAAGAACAGATGTATATCGAATTGCTTTATTCGTTCCTGTGATGTTGCCGATGGTCATAGTGGCCGTACTCTGGCGTTTCATTTACAACGCAGACTTTGGATTACTGAATGGAGCTCTGGAAGGAATAGGACTACCTCAGTATGCAAAGATTTGGCTCGGTGATCCCAAATTTGCTTTGGCAGCAATCTGTTTAGTGTCTGGTTGGGTGTATGCCGGTTTCTATTTAGCAATCTTCTATGCCGGCTTACAGCGCCTGCCAAAAGAGATTATTGAATCCGCCTCACTAGATGGCGCGAAACAGAGCGCGATATTTTGGAAGATCAAGGTTCCGATGATTCGTCGTCTTTGGGAAGTTGCGGTTCTGATTTGCATTACGGGCGGTATCCAAGGATTTGATCTATTTTTCGTGATGACAAATGGTGGCCCTTACTATTCCACTGAAGTTCCAACTACATACATGGTGAGAATGGTTTTTAGAGACCAAGAAATTGGATACGGATCGGCTCTCGCTGTATTGGTGACCACAACGGTTCTTATTATCGGATTTTTCTACAGCAAAATTCGGAAGAAGTCTGAACAGGTGGAATATTGATGAAAATTCGCACCTTGCTCTTCCATATAGTTCTAGCGATCTATTCCTTTTACTACGTCATCCCGCTCATGTGGATGTTCTATTCGTCTTTTAAAGACAATGGGAAGATCTTCGACAATCCATTTGCTCTTCCCGAAAACTGGAATTTCGAGGTATTTGCCAATGCCTGGAGCGCGGGCGGACTTGGAAAATACATCCTAAATAGCTCATTAATCACTTCCCTTGCTACGGCAATAGTTCTGTTCGTCTCTTCTTTGGCGGCATTTGCCTTTAGTCGATATGAATTTGCCTTAAAGCGATACTCATTGACGATTTTCGTTTTAGGTTTGTTGTTGCCAATACAGGCCTATTTCATCGCCCAGAATGAGTTATTTGAATTTTTCGGGCTAAAGGATTCTCGTTTTACTTTAGTTCTTCCTTATGCGGGATTAGGTATTCCATTAGCTACATGGTTACTGAAAGCATATTTGGATTCTTTGCCTAAAGAACTCTTCGAGGCTGCACGTGTTGATGGAAGCAGTGATATAGGAATGTACCGAAGTATCGCGCTTCCTCTGCTAAAGCCTGGTATCGCAACCGTGGCAATCTTTACTGCCCTTGGTTCGTGGAATGAATTCCTTCTTGCAAATATCTATGTCCAAAACGATGATTACAAGACAATACCCGCAGGACTCTTGGCATTTTCGACTAAGTACGTGACTGACTACCAATTACTTTTTGCCGCGCTAACAGTTGTAACCTTGCCCATGATCATCGTCTATATTGCCTTTAACAAGCAAGTAGTGGCTGGATTGACTGAGGGGTCGCTAAAGTAAAGGCATGTTCTCCCTTCAAGGAAAATCTGCGCTGGTAACAGGAGCAGGTTCATCAGGTGGGATTGGCTTTGCTACTGCGCGCGCGTTACGGGAATTAGGCGCAACAGTTTTCATTACGTCTACTTCAGATCGGATACACGAAAGAGCGAAAGAGATTGGCGCCCACGGATTTAGCGCCGACCTCACCGAAGAAAGTGCAGTGAAGGAACTTCTCTCCAAGATTTCCACGCTTGATATCGTGGTTAATAACGCCGGAATGACAAGCATTTCTAGCCCGAGCTCAACCAGTGAGGCAAGCGATACCGCAACTCTTTCTCTGATTGATTGGAAGCGCGGCTTGATGCGCAATATCGACACAGCTTTTCTGGTCACTAAATACGCCCTTCCACTTCTGCGGAAGTCTTCAAGCGGCAGAATCATCATGGTTAGTAGCGTCACTGGCCACGTTATGGCGATGAGAAATCAACCTGCTTATGCAGCGGCAAAAGCAGCCATGGTTGGTTTAACAAAATCTCTTGCAATTGATGAAGCTCGATATGGAATTACTTCAAACGCGGTGCTTCCGGGTTGGATTGCTACCGATTCCATTTCTGAATCCGAAAAAGCAAACGGTCAATCAGTTCCGCTTGGTCGCGGTGGTCGCCCCGATGAAGTTGCTGCGTTAATTGCTTGGTTGGCAACACCAGAAGCTTCCTACATCACGGGTCAAGCAATCGTGATTGATGGCGGAAATTCAATCAAAGAGGAACGTTGATGAAAATTCGTCCAGCACAACAGGATGAAGTTGGGATTGTTCTCCAACTCATTCATGATTTAGCACTTTACGAAAAAGCTCCCAATGAAGTAGAAGCCACAGAAAAGGAATTACTCGAAACTATTTTCGTGGACAATGCGCGAGTGTTCTGCGATGTTGTTGAGGTTGATGGAGAGATAGCGGGAATGGCGATCTGGTTTCTTAATTATTCGACCTGGCAAGGTAAACATGGCATTTATCTTGAGGATTTATTTATCAAGCCGGAATTTCGAGGCAAAGGATATGGAAAATCCCTGCTTCAACATCTAGCAAAAGTGTGCGACGAACGTGGCTATGGGAGATTTCAGTGGTGGGTATTGGATTGGAATTCACCCGCAATCGAGTTCTACAAGAGCCTCGGAGCCGTGGCGATGGATGAATGGACGGTCTATCGAGTCTCGGGTGATCCACTAAAAAAGCTGGGAAATTAAGGTGCAACGGGCTTTTTTCACAAAAGCGTTATCAATCTGACACCTTTTTTATCTTCACGGGCCTAGGTTCGCCCGATAGCGTTGCCGACAACCTCTCACCCTCGAGAGAAACCTAGGAGAGACATATGTCTTTGAAGAAAGTTCTCACAAGCGCAGGCGCTGTTGCAACAGCTCTCGCACTTGTATTTACAGGAATGACTCCTGCATCTGCGGCAAAAGTTCCGTCCGCAAAAGCAAAAGCAGGAGATGAATGCGCACGCGCAGGCATGATCGCAAAAGGTCGTGGCGTCGAAGGTAGCAACCTCACCTGTATGAAAGTTACAACCGGAACCATGGCCGGAAGTCTTCGGTGGTATTACCCAGACTTGAAGCCACTCACAACAATTGATTGGACTATTCCAGCAAACCCAGGTGGATATTCCGCAACAACTGATGCAATTTCCAAGACTCTCATCACAGAAGGTCTCTTAACTTCCCAAACTTCAGATTTCAAACCTGGAGCTGGTGGAACAACTGGACTTGCTCATTTCCAAACAATTAAGGGTAAGCAAAATGCCGCTCTCATTATCGGTATTGCCTTGACTGGTGGAATGGCACAAGTTGCAAATAAGAACTCACTTAACCTTCTTGATTCAAAGCCAATTGCTCGAGTCATGCGTGAGTACAACGCAATATTTGTTCCATACAACTCTAAGTACAAGACCTTGAAGCAACTTCTTGATGACATTACTGCTAATGGTCGCGCAGTTGCAGTTTCCGGCGGAAACGTTGGCGGCGTTGATCACCAAGTAATTGGTGCGTTGCTTAAGACAGCTGGAATTCCCATTACTAAATTGAATTATGTAGTTGGTTCCGGTTCTGAACCGCTCACTAAAGTTTTGAGCGGAGCTGCTCCTGTGGGAGTTATCGGTATTACTGATGTTCTTCCTTACGTAGCTGATAATCGTCTACGTATCTTGGGAATTTCTGCACCAAAGCCAATTTCCGGTGTTAAAGGTAAGACATTCGTGCAACAGGGCTACAACCTTGTTTACGGAAACTGGCGCGGAATCATGGCTCCAGCAGATATCACCGAAGCAAATCGCCTCAATTTCGTAAAGGTTATTGATGTAATGCGCTCGACTGATACTTGGAAGCAAGCTCTTGCTGCTAATAAATGGTATGACGAATTCGCAGGAGGCAAAGATTTCGAAGCCTTCTTGAAGACTCATATCCCAGAAATCAAGGCATTTATCGCTGATATCGGTCTGTAATCAGACTGAATCAATGACAAAGTTAACCCGAGCAGTAGTTGCTGAGGCGGTTTTCGCACTCGGTTTCCTATTGCTCGGGTTATATGTTTTATATTCGGCGTTCACGCTGGAAGAGCCTGGAGTCTATTCAGCAGTAAGTCCAAAGACTTTTGCTTACATCATCGGGGTATTCACCACGATTGTTGGTTTGTTGTTAGTTATTGAAATCGCAAAAGGAAATTATGGAGTTCCAGAAGGAACTGAAGTGGGAGATCCTTTCCTTCCACCAGATATCAAGACGATGTCAATCGTCATCGTTTCTATTGCGTTACATATAGTTCTCATTGAGCGCGTGGGATATATCGCAGCTGCTGTCGTTGCATTTTATGGAGTGACTTTCGCTTTTGGTTCTAGGAAAATTCTTAAAGATTTAATTATCTCTTTTATCTTCGCAGTTGTTGTCTATGTAGTATTTTCGCGAGGGTTGAGAATCTTTTTACCAGAAGGATTCTTTGAAGACTTATTGCGTCTCTCTAGAAAAGTAGAAGGTTGATGTGATGGACAATCTCAATCTTTTGCTCGATGGTTTTTCTCAAGCTTTGACCGCTCAGAATTTGATGTATGGATTACTTGGAACATTCTTGGGAACGCTCGTAGGAGTTTTGCCTGGAATTGGCCCGGCACTTGCAATCGCTCTTTTATTGCCAGTAACTCTTTCAGTTAATCCCACATCCGCACTCATCATGTTTGCGGCCGTGTATTACGGTGCAATGTACGGCGGCTCCACAACCTCAATTCTGCTTAATACACCGGGAGAATCGGGCGCAGTCATCACTTCGGTGGAAGGCCACAAGATGGCTAAGAAGGGTCGGGCTGGGGCAGCTCTGACTACCGCCGCGATCGGATCATTTATCGCTGGTTTGATTGCCACAATCTTCTTAGCTGCAGCAGCTCCGGTACTTGCAGAACTAGCGCTTAAAGTTCAGCCAGCAGGTTATGTCGCATTAATTATCTTCGCCTTTGCCACAGTCGGAACGCTGCTAGGAAGCTCTCGAATTCGTGGCTTAGTATCACTATCAATCGGTCTTGTTATTGGATTGATCGGGGCCGATCAACAAACTGGAATTGAAAGATTAACTTTTGGCGTTCGGGAAGCGACGGATGGAATCGAAGTAATTGTTGTCATCATTTCATTTTTCGCCATCGGCGAGGTCTTGTACTATGCAAGTCGTTTTAAAGACGACGCGTGGCGAATCCTTCCCGTCAAAGGAAAAGTTTGGATGGACCGTGAAGACTTCCGTCGCTCATGGAAACCCTGGCTCCGTGGAACAGCAATCGGATTTCCTATGGGATTGATTCCTGCGGGCGGATCTGAGATTCCGACATTCATTAGCTATTCAGTGGAAAAGAAACTTTCTAAGAATAAAGAAGAGTTTGGTAACGGTGCGATCGAGGGAGTTGCAGGACCGGAAGCCGCCAACAATGCCAACGCGGCTGGTGTTTTAGTTCCACTACTTGCCCTTGGTTTACCGACATCTGCAACTGCCGCAATCATGTTAGTAGCGCTTCGCAATTTCAATATTCAAGCTGGTCCGATGCTCTTTGAAATGAATGGACCTTTGGTCTGGACTCTTATTGCAAGTCTCTTTGTGGGCAACACTTTGTTGTTAGTTCTCAATCTTCCGCTGATTAAGATTTGGATTCAACTACTTCAAATTCCACGTCACTATCTCTACGCAGGAATCACGACTTTCGGCCTGCTTGGCGCCTATAGCCTTAACAACTCAGTATTTGATCTTCGTTTAGCGCTTTTATTGGGCTTTTTTGGCTACTTATTCCGCCGTTTTGGTATCCCAAATACCCCGCTTGTGCTTGGAGTAATTCTTGGGCCCGTTGTGGAGATTCAATTCCGCCAAGCAATTCAATTAAGTAATGGAGATTATTCGATTTTAGTGAGTGGATTACTACCCAAGATTATTTATGCGACTCTGCTGGTATTTCTCTTTGCTCCAACGCTTATAAATCTTAGAAAAAAGAGAGCGCAACTTCCCGAGCAATAATGATGGAAAGTAGTCAACGTTGGTTGTGGGCGTTACTTGCGAATGTTGCATTTGCGCAAGCAAGTATCTATGTGATGCGACCAATGATTACTTATCGAATCCTAGAAAAGGGAGCAAGTGGTTTTAGTATCGGATTAATTGCAGCGATTTATGCATTGGTACCACTACTCATTGCGGTTCAAATGGGGCGCTGGGTTGGCAAAATTGGTGAAGTTCCACTTTTATTAGCAGGAGCTTTTTCATTTGTTATTTTGGGAATTTCATTTGCCTTTCTGAACAATATTGTTGCCATTGCTGCTACGACTGCTCTTGCCGGAGTTGCGCACCTAACAAACGTAGCCGCAAGTCAATCAATGGTCGCAAGTCGAAGTCCACATGAGTTACAAGATCAGAACTTTGGTTATTTTTCATTCTCGGCATCACTTGGCCATACTGTGGGGCCACTTCTTGGTGGCATCATCGCAGGCTCATCGGGAGTTCTACCGCGCTCGTCAACGTCGGCCTTTATCTTTGCATCAATTTTGGCGATGTGCGCGATCGCTCCCTTCTTCTTTTTTAAAGGTTTAAATCAGGCACGTTCTAAAGCAGAGCGAGAGGCCGCAGCATCTATTCGAGCGCGGAGCGTGATTCAAAGACCTGGAATTAAACCTGCAATCTGGACTTCATTAACAGTAGCCGCAACCAATGATGTTCTTGTTGTGATTCTGCCTTTAGTTGGAACTGAATTAGGCATCAGCCCCGTGGTAATTGGCGCAATATTGTCGCTTCGATCTGGGGCAGCAATGATTTCAAGGTTCTCACTAGGAAGATTGACCAAGCGATTTGGTTCTGCAAATGTAATGAATATCAGCATTTTTGCATCTGCGCTATTTCTTTTTTCCTCAATCTTCGCAACAACCTCAGTCACACTTGGAATCGTTATGGCAATCATTGGATTCCTACTTGGAATCGGCCAACCTTTAACCATGTCTATTGTTTCTAAGAAAACTCCAGTAGAAGAACGAGCGATGGCAATTTCTATTCGATTGTTAGGCAACCGATTAGGGCAATTTCTAGTTCCGCTTGGTGCCGGAGCTCTCGCCGCTCCTTTTGGAGGTGGCGCAGTATTTGTCGGACTTGCAGCGCTCATTGCGTCTGCAGGAGTTGTTTCGGTGGTTCAACTATCTGATGAGGCTCGCTAGTTTCGAGTGGAGTAACCCCAAGCTAAGGTTGTGGCAATTACAACCCACAATTGATACGGAATCAGAAGTATTCCAACCAGCAACGATGCTTTGAATGTTAGATAGAGAACTGGAATCGTGAGCAGCGCTGCAACACCAAGTGCAATCGCGGCAAAAGTAAGATTGTGTGGAACATAGAACTGGTAAGCCCACGTGAGAGCTGCAGTGATACTTAATGCGAAGAGCGCCAACCACGAAATTGTTTGAATTCGGTTAAGTGATTGGGCGACGTTAAATGCCGCAACTCCAAGCATGATGAAGTTGTAGGGCCAAATCAACCCGAAAATGAATGCAGGTGGTTGCCATGGTGGACGATTGAGAGAGGCGTACCATCCTGGAGAGCTAGATACCCAGACTCCAGAACCAAATGCGTAGATCAGTACGAGAATAATCCCGAGCGCTGCTGCTACGAACTTGAATTCCATGAGAAAACAGTAGCCAATACTTCACTAACCTAACCCCGTGGCTCGCAACATCATCAATATCGAGGGAGTCTCAAAAGCCTTTGATATACGCCCACTTTTGGTGGATGTCTCTCTAGGAGTTTCTGAGGGTGAGCGGATCGGAATAGTTGGTCGTAATGGCGGAGGAAAATCAACGCTGCTCAAAGTACTTGCTGGAATTGAACCACCTGATGAAGGTCGAGTAACTCGCGCGAATTGGGCACGACTTGGAATGCTCAATCAAGTTGATACCGCAGAACCTGGCGCAACGGTTCGTGATGTTGTCATTGGAAGTAAGAAGACACATGAATGGGCGAGTGATTCCGGAGTTCGAGAGATTTTGGCTGGACTTTTTGGTGGATATAACAGTGAGTTGATGGATCGACCTTTTGGTTCATTATCTGGGGGCGAAAAGCGACGAGTTGGCATCGCACAATTGTTGATTGAACCTTTAGACATCATCTTGCTTGATGAGCCGACAAATCATTTAGATGTTGAAGGCGTGGCTTGGCTGGCGCGTCATATTCGAAAACGGCGCGACCTAGCAGTAGTTGTCATCACACATGATCGTTGGTTTCTTGATGAAGTATCGGATCAAATGTGGGAAGTTATTGATGGAAAAGTCGAATCATATGATGGTGGTTATTCTGCCTATGTATTAGCAAAAGCTGAGCGAGCTCGACAACAAGCAGCTGAAGATGTACGTAAAAATAATCTGATTCGTAAAGAATTAGCTTGGCTACGTCGCGGGGCTCCAGCGCGAACCTCAAAGCCTAAATTCCGAGTAGATGCCGCTAATCAACTCATCGCCTCTGAACCTGAACCGCGCAATAAAGCAGAGTTACTAAATTTTGCTTCTAACAGATTGGGATCTTCTGTTTACGAAATTCATCATGCTCGACTTGCAATCGGTG
>CAZZMU010000003.1:19149-22172 GCA_964655345.1 uncultured Clavibacter sp. | reverse complement strand
TTCCCAAATACGGATCAGAAGATCCGATTTGTTGGTACCACACCCCTGTTCTAAAAAATTAACTTGCGATCTTGCTTGAGGGAAGTTTACTCCTGGGTAATAAGGAGAGTCAAGAGTGAGATTTTATGCGTGGCTTATGCGTAAAACTATCGCATAAACAAATTACGTAATCTGCGAGTCGTGAAGAAAAGTCCACACACAATCATCACGAAAAAGTAACTAACATGTATCAAAGTTCCTGAATCAAGGTTGTTAAACCAAATATCTCGAACTAATTCAATTCCATGCCATGAAGGCATCAATCGGATAACAAATTCTAACCAATCGGGATAGACTGAAATTGGATATAAAGAACCAGAAAATAAAAACATAGGTAGTAAAACGATGTTGATCATTCCCATTTGTTGATAAGTCTTAAAGTACGAAGTGATAGCCATTCCAAATGATGCAAAACCAAAGGCGATAAAGACCGCAGCTGGGATGGCAAGGATGGCGTGAAAACCTGGGACTAAGCCAAGTGGCGTGGTAATTGCCATGAACGCAATGGCATACGAAAGACCACGCAATAATGCCCACGTAATTTCGCCCAAAGCAACATCAAGTGGTCCAAGTGGAGTTGCGAGCATGCCTTGGTAGAGCTTGCTCTCATTGAGTTTAAAGAACACATTCCATGTCGAATCATAAATAGCGCCATTCATTGCACTTGTGGCCAATAAACCTGGGGCGATAAATACGGTGTAATCAATTGTGCGATTACCAACTGAAATATTTCCAATCAGCTCGCCCATTCCATATCCGAAAGCAAGCAGATAGAGAACCGGTTCAATAAATCCAGTTGCGATGGGAACCCAAGTCGAAGACCGGAGCGCAATGAGAGAACGTTCGATAATTGCACGAGCCCGCCCGGCATAGAGTTGATGTCCGATTCGATCGGCGCGCGCATCCGCGATCTGGACCGCGTTACTCATCGCGACAACCTTTCAGTAAAGGTGCGTTGGGACCATGTAAGTCCGACAGAGAACATGATTGTGAGATATCCAAAATGTATGAAGAGCATTAACGGGGAGATCGGGTAGTCGTAAGAGAAATGACGCCCTAATTCAGTGGCATGCCACAACGGAGAGATCCAGCCAACAGGTTGAAGATAAATTGGCATATTTGTGAGGGGAAAGAAAGTTCCGGAGAATAAAAACATCGGCATGATGATGAGGCGACCAAGGACGGTCATGAAGTAATCCTCATTTTTCACTTTTGCTGTAACGGCCATTATTAGCGCCCCAAATGCGCCGGCCGCAAACATAGTTATTGGAACTACATCCCACGATTCGGAAATTGTGACGATTCCAAATGCAATTAACAAAGCCCAGTAACAGATTACTGTGAATGCGACGCGGAGCATCGCAGCAAGGAAAACTCCCATTGCGATCTGGCCACCAGTTATTGGAGTTGCATTCATGGCGAAGAAGAGTTTGCGCCACTTGAAACCTTCCATAACTGGAAACATCGTTTCATCCATAACTCCCGTGAGAGCAGCGCTCGCAAGTAGCGCAGGTGCGATGAAGGTTATGTACTCCACTCCACCAGTGCCAGACGTTCCAGAGTTTTGATTTACCAGCACGCCAACGCCGATTCCGATTGCGATGAGATAAAAGAGTGGATTTCCAATCGCGACAATAGCGATGATGCCTTTCCACTTACTCATCTGATTGATTCGTGCTTCAGCGACGTAAGCCGAACCGATGCTTCGGATTCGAGCGACGTTAATTCCGGAGTTCATATCTACTCAATCAATGAGCGACCAGTAAGCCGCAAGAAAACATCTTCAAGAGATGAGCGGCGTACTAAGGATGTAGTGGGATGAAGTTTCTTTGCGACGATTTCTTCAAGGAGCGCCTCGCCATCTTCGACATACAACAAGATCCGATCCGGCAATTCTTCGATACGTGAACACATCTCACGAAGAGTCGGGGCTACCTCTTTATTACGTTCTGAACCAAAGCGAACTTCTAGAACTTCTTTTGTGGAATAAGTCTTGATCAATTCGGCGGGAGAACCCTCAGCCATGATCTTTCCTTTATCCATAACCACCAAACGATCACAGAGCTGCTCGGCTTCATCCATGAAGTGTGTGGTCAAAACCAGCGTCACACCCACTTCTTTTAAGCGGAATAACCGGTCCCACAGAATGTGTCGCGCTTGAGGATCAAGACCAGTTGTGGGCTCATCAAGCATCAATATGTCGGGTTCACTTACTAATGCGCGAGCGATCGTGAGGCGACGCTTCATACCGCCACTTAATGCATCAACTTTTGCGTTGCGCTTCTCTTCGAGTTGGGCAAATTCCAACAACTCTTCGATTTTGGCTCGAACAAATTTCTTACTTAATCCAAAGTAGCGTCCGTAAATAAAAAGATTTTCTGTGACGGTTAGTTCGCCATCTAAGTTATCTTGTTGTGGGACCACACCGAGATGAGCTCGGATTTGGGGTCCATGTTCTTCGGGATCGCGATCCAAAACGGTAATAGTTCCAGATGTGCGTTGTGAGGTAGCAGCGATGATGCGCATCGTGGTTGATTTACCGGCGCCATTGGGGCCGAGCAATCCAAAGGATTCACCTTTAGCAACATCGAAATCAATGGCATCTACTGCGGTGAAATCTCCGAACTTCTTGGTCAATCCACGCGCGCGTATGAGCGATTCAGGCATTGATTTATCCTATCGGCTCGATGAGGTCTATAGTTTCCCCACGTGCGGTTACTACATGAACCAGATCACGATCTCACCTACGACGATGTTTTTATGATTCCGTCGCGCTCGAGCGTTACCAGCCGCATGGATGTAGACCTTCGCACTTCAGATAAAACTGGCGCAACAATTCCACTGGTTGTCGCAAATATGACTGCGATTTCTGGACGTCGTATGGCTGAAACAGTTGCGCGGCGCGGTGGATTAACGGTAATCCCGCAAGATATTCCACTCCCAGTCGTCTCAGAAGTTATCTCGTGGATGAAATCACGCCACGT
>CAZZMU010000003.1:17498-19049 GCA_964655345.1 uncultured Clavibacter sp. | reverse complement strand
GGCGTTGATGTACTTGTGGTTGATACGGCACACGGCCATCAAGAAAAAATGATTGAAGTCCTCAAACTTATTCGTTCACTTGATCCAAAGATTCCCATCGTTGCAGGAAATGTAGTGACCGCCGAAGGCGTGCGCGATCTCGTTGCTGCTGGAGCTGACATCATCAAAGTTGGAGTTGGGCCCGGTGCAATGTGCACAACGCGCATGCAGACCGGAGTCGGGAGACCACAATTTTCGGCCGTGATGGAATGCGCCGCAGAAGCAAAGAAGTTAGGAAAACATGTATGGGCTGATGGTGGCGTTCGTCATCCACGCGACGTTGCACTTGCACTTGCAGCCGGAGCTTCATCAGTAATGATTGGATCGTGGTTTGCTGGAACTTATGAATCTCCCAGTGATTTACGTGTGGATTCCGCAGGTAAGTTATATAAAGAGTCATTCGGAATGGCATCAGCTCGCGCAGTAGCAGCACGAACATCTAATGATGATGCTTTTGATCGCGCGCGAAAAGCTATTTATGAAGAAGGAATCTCTACTTCGCGCATGTATCTCGACCCGATTCGACCTGGAGTGGAAGATCTCATTGACGACATCATTTCTGGACTTCGTTCTTCATGCACGTATGCGGGAGCCAAGAGCCTCGATGAATTCTCTGAAAAAGCAGTAATCGGCATCCAGTCTGCGGCGGGTTACGCAGAAGGTCGACCACTACACACGTCGTGGGGTAAGTAAGTCCTACGCCTCTTTCGCAAATCGCGAAGCAAAAATTAGTAAATAAGAAAAAGCTGCAATCAAGAAGAGCGTGGAACGTAATTCGATTAAGTCTGCAATAAATCCGATCATTGGCGGTCCAAGCACGAAACCAAAATAAGAAACCCCAGACACTTTTGCTACTGCCTCAGATGGAGCGATTACACCGGCATATTTCTTTGTAGCAAGTGTTCCAGCAGCGCTAAACATAAGCGGGATTACGACAGACAATCCAATACCAAGTAAGAACCACGAAACCATGATGGCTGGAATTCCACCGACAATAAGTCCAATGGTGAGACCCGTACCAGAGATGATTCCACCAGATGCGATCACAAGAGAAGCGCCAAAACGATGAGCTAAATAATCTCCAGAAAAACGTCCGATAATCATTGCAGTGCAGAAAACAATATAAGGAAGCGTGGACACAAACGGCGTCGCACCAAACGCATCTCGAGCAAGTACGCCGCCCCAATCACCAGCAGCGCCTTCGCTTATGGCGGCAAACAAGCCAAAGAAACCTAATATCCAGAAGATAAAGGGATGTTTCGCGCGTGGACCAGCGGAGAAATCATGTTTATCAGCTTCAGCAGGGAGATACATCGGTCGTACAACAAATGCAGCGGCAATATAGATCACCATCAATACAAGAGATTGATTCAGCGGCGTTATTTCCCACTGTGAAAATAATCCACCCAGAATTCCACCGATGAGAGTTCCAACCGAAAACATTCCATGAAATGCGCTCATGAGTCGGCGCCCAGCGCGTTGTTCAACAAGTACTGCGTGGGCGTTCATAGC
>CAZZMU010000003.1:11683-17398 GCA_964655345.1 uncultured Clavibacter sp. | reverse complement strand
GTAAAACCATTTGTGATAAATGTGATGGTTACCGCAATGCGCGCACGGCGAAGTGTGAGATCCATAAGTTGCGAAGTCTACCCAGCAAAGGTTCAATTCCCATTAAGGTCTTTTTCAGAAAACGATGATTAGGTAACGAGCATGAGAACTATTTCCACATTTAGCAAGGTAATGATTGGTTTCTTGATGGGAGCTGTTGTCGCTGGCGGTGTTGCGGTCGCGGTTTCTCCTAATAACCCGCCCACAAAAGTCTGCGTTGATAATCGAACCAAAGCTCTCTTTGCCTCTACTGATGGAAGTTGTACAAAAACCCGCACTTTGATGGAGATTTCCGGGAAAGGCGCTGATGTCGAGACCATCGCAGCAGCTGTCTCACCGTCAGTTGTTTCAATTGCAGTAACGTCGCCCCAAGGCAGCGGTACAGGTTCTGGAGTTATTTATAAGAGCTCAAGTGGATCATCTTTTGTCATCACCAATAATCATGTCATTGCAACGGCAGTTCAAGGTGGAACGATTCGCGTCGAATTAAATAATGGCGATCTCGAAAATGCATCGATTGTTGGACGCGACGTCACATACGACCTTGCGGTTCTAAAAATAAATCGCGGAAATCTCAAACCAATTACTGTGGGTGATTCCAATTCATTAATCATCGGAGAGCCCGTCATTGCATTCGGTTCACCACTCGGACTTTCAGGAACTGTCACAAGCGGAATTGTTTCTGCCCTTAATCGCCCCGTTACTACCGGCAGTACCGGGGTCGAATCCTTCATCGATGCCATCCAAACTGATGCCGCAATTAACCCAGGAAATTCCGGTGGTCCACTTGTTGATGGGACTGGAGCGCTCGTCGGAATTAACTCTGCAATCGCCTCATTGAGTTCTGGCGCAAATGGTTCAATCGGACTTGGTTTTTCAATTCCATTTAATCAAGCAAAGCGTGTGGTTGATGAAATTATCGCAACAGGTAAATCATCACGACCATTCTTAGGTGTCAATTTTGATACTGCATACACCGGAACTGGCGCGCGAATTCTTCGCGTCGTTGATGGTGAAGCAGCCGACAAAGCAGGAATTCCTTCTGGCGCAGTTGTACGCGAGATCGATGGCAAGAAAATCAGTGATCTCATTACCGCCATCGTAAGAATCCGTTCTTACGCTCCAGGTAGTACGGTAAAAATTACTGTTGACTTACCAGGTTCAGGCGGACTGAAGACCTTCACCGTGGTCTTAGGAAAAGCTGACTCCCAGTAGTGTCGCGAATATTCAGCCTGGTGTGTGAGTTCTACCTGCTAGGTTTGGGCTCACTGCAGCGCCGCAGTTTCGTGAAAGGAGTACTGCGTTGGCCGATGAACACAACGATGATGATGTAAATGACGAGATCATTACGGAAGAAATGTTGTGGGAGCGAATACCTGAAACCCAGGGTGTCGATCGAGCGAGCACGTACTACGAATTAAGCGCGCGAATCTATGCGCGTGGCCAATACGACGAAGCTTTAGCTCTTGCTGAAACTGCTCGCGATATTTATTCAGAATTGGGATCTGCTGCCCCAACCGAAGGTTTGGCCCAGGCATATTCCGCAATTGGTTACAACTTAAATCAACTCAAGCGCATGAGCGAAGCCGCAACTGCGATGAGCAAAGCGGTAGAGCTGCTGCGCGAAAACAAATCTCCGATGGCGCTCGAACTTGCCTGCACTTTAGGCGAGTGGTGGTTTAGCTCCAAGGAGTACCAGAACACAATCGATTGTATGGAAGAGTGCGCTCGAGAGCATTTGATTGACGGAAATGAATTAGGTGCCGCCACAGATTTCCATTTGATTGGATGCGCATATCGCGAATTAAAGAAGTACGAAGAAGCGCTAGAAGCGTTCTATGAAGCTCGCAAATATTTCAAGACTGCGCGAGAAGTAATTCATGTAGCCCGATGCGACCAGAAAATTGCACATTGCTACACCGAACTCGGCGATGCTGATTCTGCATTAGCCGCTGCCCAAAAAGCGGTAGATGTCTTCACAACTGCCCACGATCATCGCCGCCTCACCTACGCCTCATTTGAACTAGGTAAAGCTCAAGTCCTTTCTGGCGAAGTGGATGAAGGCCTCAACACTCTCGAACGAGTACTCGATATTGCAGCTGATGCCGATCCCAAAGATTTTCCCTTCATTATCGCTATTGAGCGTCGAATCGCTGAGATTCTGCACGCCCAAGGCCGTTCCGAAGAAGCGATTGAGATTGAACGACGCATTACTTCCATCTCCGAAATTCTTGAAGATTAATTTGAATTAAAGTGTCACTTCCCGATCTCTCATTCCTTAAAGATCGCGACACACTCATCATCACAATGGTGTGTTACGGAAATATTTGTCGATCTCCCATGGCGGCTGCGGTTCTCCATAACAAAGTTGCCAGAATCGAGAAGCCAAAAATTATTGTGGATTCTGCCGGAACGTCGCATTGGCATGTCGGACAAGGACCAAACCCACCGTCAAAGCGAACGTGGGAGAAAGCGGGCTATTCATTTAATCATGTTGCATCGCAATTCAACTACTCACGTTTAGTTGCTGCAGATCTCGTTTTAGTGATGGATAACCATAATCATCAAGAAGTCTCAAAATTTGTTACGAGTGATGAAGAAGAGAGAAAGATTTTTTATTTGCGCGAATTCGATCCAACGAAGCCGGAGTCTATAGAAGTCCCAGACCCATACTCACTTCCAGATGAAGCATTCGAAAATGTTTTACAGATGGTGGAAAAAGCCACGGATGGACTAATCAAACAATTACTTATGTAAGTGCTGCATGGCCCAGGCATACATTGCTATTGCGCCAGCTGCTGATGCATTCATAGAACGCGTCGAACCATATTGGGAGATTGCTAGAACTTGTTCGCAGATTGCCACTGCTTCTTCAGACATTCCAGCTCCTTCCTGTCCAAGGAAAAGGACGCAATCGCGTGGGAAATCAGCGCTTTCAATGGGGGTCGAAACTTCGACATTATCAATTCCAATAATCGCTACTTTGTTTTCGTCGCACCAGGCTTTGAAATCAGCCACAGTTGGGTGATGAATAACAGTTAGATATTTGTCGGTCACCATCGCACCGCGACGATTCCAATCACGTTTACCGACGATATGAACACTTGAAACATTAAATGCATTCGCGGTGCGCACGATCGAACCAATATTGAGATCGTGCTGCCAATTTTCGATTGCTACTCGTAGTGGATGTCGCTTGGTGTTGAGGTCAGCGACGATGGCCGCTACTTTCCAATAGCGATATTTATCAAGGACGTTTCGCCGATCTCCATTTTCTAATAGTTCAGGATCGAAATGTTCTTCAGTTGGCCATGGCTTGGGGTGTGGTCCAACTCCAACTACGGGATAAAACTCACCAGGACCGATTTCGGGTGGTGGCAATGTCATAACGTGGTGACCAACTTCTTGGCTTCATCAACGATAGATGCTTCATGAGACTTTAATTCTTGACCGGGATAGTCATTTCCGTGTGCAAATGGATCGGGCAATTGTGTGACACCAGAAAGCTCTTGCAGTACAAAGAGACCACAGAACGGTGCATAGGTCGCGTTGTATCCACCTTCATGTGTCATCATCAATTTTCCACCACATACTTCATCGGCAATGTCCATCAATTTACGAGTCATTACTCGATAACCTTCAGCAGTCACGAGCATTCGACCGAGTGGGTCATACACAGAAGAATCAAATCCCGATGCGACACAGATAATGTCAGGCTTAAATTTTCTGATTGCAGGGATCACAACTTCATCAAAAGCATAGTAATAACCACCATGACCCGTTCCTGGAGGAAGTGGAATATTGATATTTGTTCCGACTCCAACAACATCAACATCGCCAGTATCGTGGGGATATAAGCGATTTTGATGCAGTGAGATAGTCAAGACATTTGGATCATTAAGAAATATTGATTCGGTTCCATTTCCGTGGTGCACATCCCAATCCACAACTGCAACCCTTAAGTTTTCGCCGTGAGTTTTCTTCGCCACGCCGATCGCAACCGCCATATTCGAGAAGATGCAGTAGCCCATACCGCGTTCTCGGATTGCATGATGACCAGGTGGGCGAATTAAGGCATAACCGTTGTTTACTTCACCACTGAGAACTGATTCGAATAATTCGATTGCACCGCCGGCTGCCATTGCGGCAATGTCATAACCTCCGCGCGCAAATGGCGTTGTTAAATCTCCGCCATCACCTCCAAGACGAGTTGATGACTCTTTTTTGATTCGAGCAATATGTTCTTTAGTGTGAACTGTTTCTAACTCTGTTTCACTTGCTTTTCGAGCTGGCACTCGCACTAAATGTTCAATCAAACCTGAGACCACGATTAGTTCATGAATTCTTTTCTTTGATTCTGGATGTTCATAATTCATATACGGCTGAAGTCCTGCGCCAGGATCTGAAGGCATATCGCCAACAAAAGTCCCAGTGTCATGCCAACCAAAAATCTCGTGATAGACATACCCGGTGCGCATAGAGCGAAGCCTAAAGGGAAGTTGGTTACCTGCCTATATTGCTCTGGGATTAGTCTGGGGTTGTTCATTTCTATTTATTAAACAGGGCCTCACCTTCCTTACTCCCTTTGGAGTTGCTTTTGGTAGATGTGCGTTAGGAGCTTTGACTCTCACTATTTATCTCAAGATGAGAAAACTCAGCCTTCCGAGCGACCCGCGAATCTGGTTCAAACTCTGGGTGGTTTCATTATTACTAAATTCAATACCCGGAGTTCTATTTGCTCAAGCCCAGACTGAAGTTACATCCATTCTGGCCGGAATCATTAACGCCACAACACCGCTCATGACTCTTCTGGTGATGCTACTTATCTTTCGTGATGAAAAGATTTCTTTCAATCAGATTGCCGGACTGATTATTGGCGCACTAGGAATTGCTACTGTATTTGGGATTTGGAATGGAGTGGGAACTAATCCCGTTTGGGCAATTCTCATGCTCTTGGCCGCTGTTTTATGTTACGGAATCTCCTTTCCGTATTCGAAGCGATATGTCATTCCGCTACAACTTCCTTCTGAAGTTCTGGCTGCGACGCAATTGATTATGGGGACGATAACTTTGGTTCCCTTCTATCTCATCGATGGAATTGCAGAAGATGAATATCGAGTCATTCCTTTGCTTTCGATGCTTGCATTAGGAATCTTCGGTAGCGGTTTTGCGTATATCTGGAATTTTCACGTGATCAAAGGTGCGGGAAGTGCCATCGCCTCTACCGTCACTTATATAACGCCGTTAGTCGCTGTGATCATGGGGTTGCTCTTTCTCAATGAACCGCTTACGTGGAATGAACCCATCGGCGGCCTGATTGTTCTTCTAGGTGCGGCGATATCTCAGAATCGATTAGTACTCTTTCGACGTGCGTAAGGGATTACTCGCTCTACTAACCGTAGTAACGCTGGTGTTGGGAGCTATTCCCAGTCATGCGCTCCATTCTCTAGAGAAGTACATCAGCGCAAAATCATTAGCGTCACCAGGCTTACTGATTATGAATCCCAATGATGGGAAAGTTATCGCAGAAAATTCACCTGATTCGCTTCGGATTCCGGCTTCGATTCTAAAATTAATTTCCACAAGCGCAGCTCTTCATTTTGTTGGACCAGATAAGACCTATTCCACGACGATTTACTCCACCGAGCAAGCGAGCACATTCATCATCAAAGGAAC
>CAZZMU010000003.1:0-11583 GCA_964655345.1 uncultured Clavibacter sp. | reverse complement strand
TTTGTTGAAACTGCACCACACGCAATCGGTCATGTGCATGCAAAAACAGGGTGGGTTAATCGAAGCGTGACGATGGCGGGCTACGTCGATGACGGGGAGACAGAATTTGCTTTCGCAATTCTTGCTGATGGAATTACGCCGACTCTTGGCGCACGAAACCGCGCGCGAGCTTCGATGGATCGATTACTTGGGGTTATTGTGAAAGGGAATCACTAAAGACTTTTATGGCGCCGCCATAACAGGCAACCCAGACACGTTTATGAAGAGGTTCGTAAGTTATACCAATGGGTTCGTTACACGCCTTTATCTTCTGTAAGACTTTAAAGTCACTTGTTCGTACTTTTGAAACGGTGTCGCTAGTGTAATTGACGACATATAAAGCAGTTCCGTCGGATGCAATATCCAGACTGCGTGAAGCAGAACCTGTCTTCACTGACTTGATTACTTTCTTCGATGCTAGATCGAAAGCAATGACGCGACCCGAACTGTTGAGCGTTGCGTAGAGCGTGGAATTATCAGGAGATAAAACAATGGCACGTGGATTAGAACCAACGGTGAGAAGCTCGCGTTCGAAAGTCGAGAGATCAATCTTATGAATCACTGATCCACCCATCTGGGCGATATAAGCGAAAGTGGAATCTTGTGAGACTGTAATTCCGCGGGGATAAGCGCCAATCTTGATGGTCTTAACAACTTTCTGTGATGCCGTAGAAATGATTGTTAAATCATAAGAACACCAATTCGTGACAAGAACATATTTATTATCTGGAGTTACATCGACGACTTTGGGGACTACGCCTACTTTGTAAATTGCGCTTACTTTCCAATCAGCGGTATCAATCCGATATAGAAATGAGCGGTCGTATTTATCGGAAGGATTACAGACATCAGTTCCTTCGCGATTAAAACCTTTTCCGTACATGGCGTAATTGGTGACGTAGAGATATTTACCGTCAGGTGAATATGCCCCTTCGACGGGCGCGCCGCGATGGATTCCGGAATAACCGCTTACTCCATAATCCGAGAGTTTTACAGAATCAGGAATGGTTTTAATCAAATCGAGTGAATTCGCATCGTAAATTGTTACCGAATGGCGATACATCATGTTGTGCGCAGATACATATCCAGTTTTTGATGCTCGTACTGACTTCGGAGATATATCTCCAGTAATTGTTTTCTCAAGCTTCAACTTTGTGGATTCTGATTGCATGTCAGCAAATGAGGGCGTTATACATTGAATGAGAAGCCCAAAGACTATGGCCCATCTCACCGGAATACGCATGTCCGCAATCTACAGGGTAATCTCGCGATGTGTTCTCGCCATATATCGCGTTAATGAAATTACGAGTGGTAGAACTTCTTCTTGTCACAACACTTCCAGCGCTTTTCTTAGCAGCAGATGGAATTCCGCCACTAGATATCACAATCGCAACACTTGTGGGTGGAACGCTCGCGGCCGGTGCAGCAAATGCATTTAACATGGTGATCGAGACGGATATCGATCAACTCATGAACCGAACTTCAAAACGTCCAATAGTTAATAATGAGATTACTGAAAATCAGGCTCTGGGATTCGCAACTATCATCACAATATTTTCGCTTGCAATTTTCTGGTTCTTCACAAATCCTCTTGCAACAGGGTTAACCGTCAGCGCGATTGCTTTCTACGTATTTGGGTACACAGTGGGATTAAAACGCCGAACATCACAAAACATCGTCTGGGGCGGTATCGCAGGATGTCTGCCGGTTTTAATTGGCTGGGCTGCAGTCAATAATTCTTTATCGTGGACGGCGTTTTGGTTCTTTATGGTGATATTTTTCTGGACACCTCCACATTTCTGGGCGCTAGCAATCAAATATAAGGATGACTACGCAGCAGCTGGAATTCCAATGTTGCCAGTAGTTGCGCCAATGCGAAAAGTTACCCAACAGATCTGGTTCCACACGGTGTGCATGATTGTCACATCGATTCTTACCTTGATTAGCGCTGATTTATCACTCTGGACTTATCTAGTAACTGTCCTACTTGGGGCAATATTTGCATTTCAAATTCGAGATCCAGAGAAGAATGCCGGGCCAATCTTCCACGGCTCCATTACTTATTTGAGTATTTTCTCAATCGTCCTCGTGGCTGGAGTCTTCGTCTAGTTCATCATCGTGGTGTCCACGACCATGATCTTCATCAGCATCATCACGATGTTCTTGTTCCTCATGTTTTCTATGGTCATCAAAATGTTCTGGCTCAGTACCTTCATCATCGAAATCACGGAGTTGGGGCTTTGTGGAAGGAGTGATCGTTGCTTCGGGAGTGACAATGACATTTCCCTTTTCAGATCCAATTGCGGGCGGTTTGAAAGCAAGGAATGCAAGAAGCAAGATGCCAGGGATTATGAAAACAAGTTTGCGTTTCATTTTACAAACCTGCTTTCTGGAGCGCCGAAGCTAATGAGCTTTGGAATCCAGTCGAAGTATAAGTAGCCCCGCTGATTCCTGAGATATTTGCTGATTGAACTTGGAGCGTTTCTTCTTGCAGCCAAGGAATGACTCGGCTCGAGATATTCATGGACTTTCGATCACCATTGGGATATTGCAGAGTAGTAACGTCAGTAATTTTTCCATTAGTGAGAGTAATTTCCACTTGTACTGGCCCCCAACGAGTTTGGGAGGTATCACCCTTGAACGTTCCAGTAATTCCAGAACTCTGTTTTGTTGTCGCAGCTGGAGTAGGCGACGCTGTCACTTCTTGAGTATTTTGATTTTGAGTTGTTGTCGATGTGGTTTTGGATGAAGCTTTCTTAGAGCTCGAAGATGTAGGAGCTGGTTGCGCTGGAGTCTGTTTACTATTTTGGGTAGTTGATTGTGTGGAGGTTTGTGGTTGTGGCGTGGCACCAGCAGGCGCAATAGTCGCGTTGAGTTGGGGTGGGTTGTAGCTAACAACGCCAACAACTCCAGCAACAGTGCCAGTGACTAGTAACGCGGTTTTACGAATCATTCTCTCTCCTTACTGCGCGTGATACAGAAAGGCCTCGTGGTGCACACGATCTTTCGGTATTCCTGCGGATTTACAAGCTTCAATGACATCGTCAATGAGGCTTTCTGGACCACATACATAAACGTCGGAATCTGCGAATCTTGGGGCGTACTTCTTGATGGTGTTTTCGTTGATGGGGTAGTCGGCCCGAGATCCAACCAAGTAATGAACGTTGACTGATCTATCCCGAGCGAGTTGGTTAAGTTCTTCTTTGAGCACCAGATCAGCTTCACTTCGTGCGCGATATAGCAGATCAATTGTGGTTGCATCGGGAATTTCATCGATAATCGCGCGAAGAGGTGTGATTCCAACGCCGCCGCCAATAAGAGTTACATGTTTAAATTGTCGGGCCATATCTCTTGTGAATATTCCGTATGGGCCTTCGATAATAACTCGAGTTCCGATTGGAAGATTTATGAAGTCAGAGGTTGAGTCCCCGAGAGCCTTTACGGTAAACCTAAGTTCAGTGTCAGTCGGGGCGGCACTTAAAGAAAATGGATGAGATTCATGCCAACGATCTTTAGTGAGGAATCTCCAATTAAAGAACTGTCCTCCCTGAGCGCGAAGCTTTGAGATATTTCTTCCAGAGATATACATCGAAACTACGCCGGGTCCTTCAATTACCACTTTTGAAAGCTTGAGTTTATGGCGAAGTGAGCGAATGGTTGGAATAGCGATTCGCCACGTGACGATTGCGATGACCACCGCAACATATAAGCCAATCCAGTAAGCACGATTAAGTGGATGACCAATAAACATTCCGCCAGTAAGAATTTGGTGCATAAACGAAAGCGCAACGCCAAGATATGTATATAAGTGAATTACCCACCAGGTTTCATATTTGATTGAGTTGCGAACCGTTTTGTAGGAAGTGATTCCTGCCATGATCAAAAGCACTAATCCTGCAAAAGCTGGAAGCATCCACGGATAAGTGGTGACCATGATCCACAGTTCTCGGCCAATAACTTTTCCTTCCGAGCCTGCGTAGCCAAGAGCTACTAGAAGCACGTGAAGCGTGATCATGTAAAGCGCATACGGCATGGCTTTTCGATGCCACACAACAAGTCGATCGTGGCCAAGTGCATTTTCGATCCAAGGAATTCTGGCGATAAGGAGAAGTCCGATAATCGAAAGATAAGAACCAGTAAGTGCAAAAAAGCGAGAGATTGTGGTGATGATTGCGTACACATCAGCAAAATCGCCTGCAGTGAGAGTCGTGATTTGGACTGTGAGAGTAAACCCAAGGCCAAGGCCAGTAATTAAAAATGCTTGGTCGCCAATCAGACGCTTACGAACCGCTTTCACTTGAGGACCTTTTCATATGTATATGTGGGTTTGCTGAGAGCCACGTGAGCATGAACTTTGATTATGGACGCGCGTACGACCATGCTCGATCTCCATTTCTATCTACTGCCCAGAAACTGTAATTCTGAAACTCTTCATTCCCTAACCAATTCACTGAATCTCGGCCATCAACAACCAGAGCGGTAGCGAGTGCATCTGCGAAACCAGCATCAGGTCCGACAACTGTGGCCGCTCTTGAACCAACGGCCGGGACACCAACACGTGGATCGATGATGTGTGCGCCACGTTCGTAGGTTCCGCTCGATGCGATTGCGCCATCAAATAACTCATATGTTTTTGCGATTTCATCAGCGAAATCTGGATGGCGAATTCCAATTTTCCACGGAGTACTCTCATCAATTCCACCGCGCACGACAACATCCCCGCCAGCGTTTATTTGAATCTGATGAATATTTCTTTCAACGAAAAATCGTAAAGATTCTTGAGCTGCCCAACCTTTAACAAATCCAGAAGGATCAAATCCTCCTTCCACAGCCCATGGATCAAAGGCCCGTTGAGTTAGATCGCGAAGTTCTAGACATTTGTTCCATACCAATTTCATCTCAGGCGATGCATCCTCAATCTTTAATTCACCACGGCGGATGCGAGAGACTTCAGAATCTGACTTAAATGTCGAAAATGTTTCATCAACTTTTTTGTAGTAACTCTCGGCAGCATCGCAAGCTTGATTGAATAGTTGCGAATGAGAAGCTGGAGTCTGGATTGAGATAACAGTGCCCCAGATTTCGATGTTCCGATGAATGAAGTGCGGGGTCACTTCGGAAGGTTACTGGCGCGATGTGAGAGTTTTCTGGGAATGCGATAGGTAATTCACACGACACCACGCATGATTTCAAGGAGTTTCTCGGGTAACCCATTTATCCTTTTCATCAGTAACTGACCCCCACATTCCCCAGGGAGCCACGAATTGAGATCTAGACGAGCCCGCGTACTTGCGCTCAGCCTCTCCTCTTTATTGGTATTCACGTTAACTCCGGCGCTAGCCAATCCGCCAAAACCAACGCTGGCACAAATTGAAGCGGCAAAGAAAGCGGAAGCAGAAAAGAAGAAAGCCGCTGATGCTGCGGCTGCAAAACTCAATAAAGCAAACCTGACTCTTCGCCAACTTGTGGCGGTATCGAATGCAGCGCGCGCGAAATATGAAGCTGCAAAACGGGAATTAGCAATCGCAGTAAAGGAAGCTCAAGCAGCAACAGCGGCATATAACGCTGCAGTTTCCGAAGTAAAGGCGGCTCATGATGCGATTGGTCGACTTGCGGCAAACGCATACATCATGGGCGGAGGGTTCACAGATTTAGATTCACTCTTGCACTCAAATGGACCACAAGATTTGATGGATCGCCTTTCAACACTCAATAACTTAGGTGAACAGAACACCACAGCACTCTTCCGTTTTAAAGCTGCAGAAGAGGTTGCAAAAGTAGCTAAGAAAAAAGCGGAGACTGCAAAACTAGCGCAAGAAATTGCGACTAAGAAAGTAGAAGCAGCAAAGATTGAAGCCGATGCTGCGCGCAACGCTCAACAGAAAGAAGTAGATAAGTTACAGAAGATTCAAGATCAAATTCTGAAAGAACTCTTAGCTGCTCGAAAGACGCGAGTTACGCTCGAACAACAACGCCAACTTGCGCTCCTTGAAGAAGCAAATGCAAATATCGCAGATAACACCGCTATCTACACGAAGATTTGGCCGGATCTTGGATTCAAGGGACGCTCAACATCTCGCTCTACTCCCGAAATGCGAGCCGCTGCTGTTGCATTCGCGAAGAAACAAGTTCTAGCGCGAAAGCCATATGTGTGGGGAAGTGAAGGCCCGAATACCTTTGATTGCTCGGGATTGGTCTATGCGGCTTATAAATCAGCTGGTTTAGGTTGGCCGAACTGGGATCGCTTGAACTCATCGCTGTATTTCAGCTACACAAAACATGTACCAATTAGCCAACTCGAACCTGGCGATCTCCTCTTCTATTCCTATAAAGGAACGGTGAATTCGATTCACCACATCTCTATCTACGCCGGAAACGGAATGATGTGGGAGGCAAATTCCAAGGGCAAAGGCTTGCTCTTCTCCAACATTTACAGCATTAAAGGATTGATGCCGTATGGAGGCCGAGTCTAGAAATACATAGGCTTGGCGTATGGCCGAAGCCACCCCGCTCTATCTGATTCGCCTTGCAGTTCGGCGCGAATTAGAAGACCTCAATGCCGGCGATACAGTCATTGTTGCGGCCTCAGGTGGCGCAGATTCATCGGCACTTGCAGCTGCGTTACTTCTTGAATGTGAAAGTAAAGCCATCAAAGTTGTTGCGCTAATTGTGGACCACTCGCTCCAGAAAAATTCTGCAGATATTGCTCATCAAGCGAAGAAAGAATTAACCAAGATTGGCTATGAGAATATCGAAATTAGAAAAATCAGCGTTGAAATCACAGACGGTATTGAAGCATCAGCTCGTCGCGCACGATATGTTGCATTGAATGATGTCGCACAACAACATAAAGCTGTCGCAATCTTTATGGGCCACACTAAAGATGATCAAGCCGAAACAGTTCTCTTGGGATTGGCGCGCGGCTCCGGAACAAGATCGCTTTCTGGAATGGCCCAAAGAATCGATAACTATCGGCGGCCATTACTTTCGATTACTCGCGCTCAAACTGAGGCAGCATGTGAAGAAGCAGGAATCAAATTCTGGCGCGATCCACATAATCAATCGATGGAATTCACCCGAGTGCGAGTTCGCGAAAATGTTTTACCTATGATGGAGAAAGAAATTGGACCGGGAGTGGCTGATGCGTTAGTGCGCTCGGCAAAACTCTTGCGCGATGATGCTGATGCTCTTGATCAATGGGCCGATGAAGTTTTTGAAGATCTTGATCCGATTTCTTTGGATATCGAGACCTTGGCCTCCCTTCCTCGCGCGATTCGCACCCGCGTAATCCGACGAGCGATTTATCTCGCGGGAGCCCCATCAGGCTCACTTTCAGCTGACCATATTGAGCCCGTTGAGTCGCTGGTCACAGCGTGGAAGGGGCAAGGGCCAGTATCGCTACCAGGCGGTGTGACCGTGGAGCGGATTTCGGGCAGACTTTCGCTCTCCTAAACCCAGTAAAAAACTCACCTGAAAGGGAAAGTGTGGATCTCGCATCGGTTCAGAACGAAATAGAACGCGTCATCGTTACTGAAGAACAACTTCAAAAGCGCCTCAAGGAAATCGCGCAACAAATTGAAGTTGATTACAAAGATCAGGATCTCATTTTGGTTGGCGTACTTAAAGGCGCAGTTATGGCGATGGCAGATTTGTCCCGTTACATCAATCGCCACCTTGATATGGATTGGATGGCGGTTTCATCCTATGGATCAGGAACTAAATCTTCAGGCGTGGTAAGAATTCTTAAGGACCTTGATAAAGACATAACAGGACGCAACGTATTAATTGTTGAAGATATCGTCGATACCGGTTTGACATTGGATTGGCTCAGCACAAATCTCAAATCACGCGGCGCAAAGTCGGTCGAAATCATGACCGTACTTCGCAAACCAGAATCTGCAACTGTTGAAGTTGCCGTGAAATATGTTGGCTTTGATATTCCAAAAGATTTCGTGATTGGTTACGGGCTAGATTTCAATGAGAAGTACCGCAACCTTCCATTCATTGGCGTGCTTGCGAAGCACATGTACGAGTAACTATGGCTGAAAAAAAGATTAAACGACCAAAACTTCCGCAACCGCGTGGCGGAAATCAATCAGGCAAAGCGCCACAACGCCAGCGCCTTACGCGTCGACCACTTTTTTGGATACTCGTTGCAATTATTGCGGTCACCGTTTTTGGTCAGATCTCTTCGGGAAGCAATCAATTCACCAAGATTGAAACCTCCCAAGCAATGGCAGCCATCACTAAGGGCGAAGTTGAATCCGCAAATATCGTCGATCGCGAACAGATCATCCAGCTGATTCTCAAGCCGGGTGAAGCCATCAATGGTTCCACCAAGGTTGAAGCCTCATATGTCTCAGGGCAAGAGCCGATTTTGGTTGATTTACTCACTGCAAATCAGCCACCTAAAGAATGGGATGTCACAGTCCCCAAGACCAATATCTTTATTTCGATTCTTTTCACACTTGGCCCAATTATTTTGCTCGCCTTTTTACTTTTGTTTTTTATGGGACAGGCTCAAGGTGGATCACGAGTATTTTCTTTCGGCCGTTCGCGAGCAAAACTTCATAACAATGAAGTACCACAAGTCACCTTCGCAGATGTCGCTGGAGCTGATGAAGCGATTGAAGAATTTCGAGAGATTAAGGACTTCCTAGCCGAACCAAAGAAGTATCAAGAAATCGGCGCCAAAATTCCTAAAGGAGTTTTGCTTTTCGGCCCTCCGGGGACTGGAAAGACTCTGCTTGCTCGCGCAGTTGCTGGCGAAGCTAAAGTTCCTTTCTATTCAATTTCTGGCTCTGATTTCGTAGAAATGTTTGTGGGCGTTGGTGCGGCGCGCGTTCGTGATCTTTTCAATCAAGCAAAAGCAAATTCTCCATCGATTATTTTCGTTGATGAAATCGATGCTGTCGGTCGCCATCGCGGCGCAGGTATGGGTGGCGGACATGATGAACGCGAACAAACTCTCAATCAATTACTTGTTGAGATGGATGGATTTGAACCCCATGATCAAGTAATTCTGATTGCGGCCACAAACCGTCCTGACATTCTTGATCCGGCGCTCCTTCGCCCAGGTCGTTTCGATCGCCAGATTGGAATCGATCGCCCTGATGTCAAAGGTCGTGAAGCGATTCTGAAAGTTCATTCGAAAAATAAACCGCTAGAAAAAGATTTAGATTTATTAGGCATCGCACGCCGAACACCAGGATTTACTGGCGCTGATCTAGCGAACGTATTAAATGAAGCAGCGCTACTCACTGCTCGCGAGAATCGCAAAGTTGTATCTCGAGATGATGTTGATGAAGCGATTGATCGCGTTATGGCAGGCCCGCAGCGTAAATCAAGGCTTATGAGCGAAGAAGAGCGTCGGGTTACTGCGTATCACGAAGGCGGCCATGCTCTTGTTGCGCATGCGCTTCCACATACGGATCCGGTTCACAAAATCACAATCATGCCCCGCGGTCACGCTCTTGGTTACACCATGGTCTTGCCAGATGAAGATAAATATTCAACAACGCGTAATCAAATGCTTGATCAACTTGCATACACGATGGGCGGACGCGCAGCCGAAGAATTGGTCTTCCATGATCCAACTACGGGCGCCTCAAATGACATTGAAAAAGCAACTGCTCTGGCACGCGCAATGGTGACTCAGTACGGAATGACGGAGCGACTTGGCGCAATCAAACTTGGCACCAGCGATGCCGCTCCATTCCTTGGTCGCGATTATGGACATCAACGTGATTACTCAGAAGATATTGCCTCAGCTGTTGATCAAGAAATTAAGTCAATGATTGAGGGTGCACATCAAGAGGCCTATGAAATCTTGGTTGAGAACCGCTCCATTCTTGATGCGCTCGTAGAAGAACTCTTGGAGAAAGAAACGCTCCATAAAGAAGAGATTGAAGTTATCTTTAAACATGTCGCCTCTCGTCCGAAGCGCCCAGCTTGGACTGGTTCATCTCAACGTCAACCTTCACGAATTCCTCCGGTTGCGCTGAAACCACGAAATAACCACAACCATGCTGTTGAAGAGAAACCAAAGCGCAAGAAAAAGGCCGCTGCAAAAGATGAGTAAGCACTTCGACCACGAGCGCGCAGAACGAGCGATCACCGAGTTATTGCACGCAATTGGCGAAGATCCATCACGCGAAGGTTTGCGAGATACTCCCAAGCGAGTTGCTCGCGCGCTTCAAGAAAACTTTCAAGGCTTGTATCAAGAACCAAAAGATGTATTAACCACGACTTTTGATATTGGCCACGAAGAGCTGGTGATAGTTAAAGATATTGAGGTTTACTCACATTGTGAGCATCATTTAACGCCTTTTCATGGAGTTGCCCACATTGGTTATATCCCAGGCCCCTCAGGAAAAGTCACAGGACTTTCGAAATTAGCGCGACTTGTGGATCTTTATGCCAGACGACCACAAGTTCAGGAACGTTTGACCACACAAATCGCAGATGCGATGGTTGAGATTCTTCAACCCGGTGGCGTCATAGTTATTATCGATTGCGAACATTTATGTATGTCGATGCGCGGAGTTCGCAAGTCCGAAGCACGTACTGTGACAAGCGCAGTGCGTGGAATGCTACGCGATCCAGCAACGCGCGCTGAGGCGATGTCTCTTATCACTCGCTAATGAAAACGCTGGTGATGGGGATACTGAATGTAACCCCAGATTCTTTTGCTGACGGCGGTCGACATTTCTCTATCGACGAAGCTTTGAAACGTGCTGAAGAAATGATTTCTGAAGGTGTAGACATTATCGATATCGGCGGCGAATCTACGAAACCAGGTTCGGATCGTATTTCGGAAGCGGAAGAAGAAGCTCGCGTTATGCCAATCATCACCGCATTGGCAAAAAAAGAAATCCCACTTTCAATCGATACTACGCGCGCAACGATTGCTGAAAAAGCGATTAAGAAGGGAGCAACGTTCGTTAACGATGTCAGCGGTGGTTTAGCTGATCCGGCGATGTATGCACTCATTGCTAAGAATCCAAAAATCCAATACATCATCATGCATTGGAGAGCGCATTCCAAAACGATGCAAGAGCATGCGACATACAAAGATGTTGTGAAGGAAGTAAAAGAAGAGTTAGAGGAGCGGATTAATTCTGCGATCGAAGCTGGAGTTAACCCAGAACAAATCATCATTGATCCAGGGCTCGGATTTTCAAAACTTAGTGAACATAATTGGGAGTTACTGCGCAATATTGATCGGTTAGCGCTATTGGGTTATCCGATCTTGATAGGAGCGTCCCGCAAGCGCTTTTTAGGGGAGCTAACCGGAGCAACAAACCCTGATGAGCGAGAAGCGGCATCGATTGCGATCACCGCAATGGTCGCCAAACAGAATGTGTGGGGCGTTCGAACTCATTCGGTGAAGCCACATCGTGATGCGATTGCGACTGTGGCCGCTTTTGCTAAGTTCAAGCAGGAGTAAAGTGGAGATATGAGCGACACGATGCGCGTCACCGGCATTGAAGCGCTGGGTTATCACGGACTCTTCGATGTTGAACGCCAGAACGGCCAACCATT
>CAZZMU010000002.1:26170-28187 GCA_964655345.1 uncultured Clavibacter sp. | reverse complement strand
TTATGCACTGTCTCTAGGAAATTATTGATAACGCGGTTGATGAATCGCTAGCGGGTTATTGTAAAAAAATTGAGATAAATTTAGAAAAAGATGGTTCTATCGAAGTGCATGACGATGGTCGTGGAATTCCGGTAGATAAAGAACCTAAAACCGGCCTCACCGGTGTTGAAGTGGTGATGACAAAACTTCATGCTGGTGGAAAATTTGGTGGTGGTTCTTACGCCGCAACAGGCGGACTACATGGCGTTGGTGCTTCTGTCGTAAATGCGCTCGCATCCCGACTTGATGTCGAAGTGGATCGTGACGGAAAAATTTATTGGATGTCCTTCAAACGAGGCGTCGCAGGCATATTTGAGGGAGATGGCCCGAACGCATCATTTGAGCCTCAATCTGGATTACGAGTCATTGGAAAAGTTTCTTCAAAAGTCACCGGTACTCGAATTAAATGGTGGTCGGATAAACAAATATTCCTGAAGGATGCCCAATACGATCTTGAAGAGATCTATACCCGCGCCCGCCAAACTTCGTATCTTGTCCCGGGTTTAACTCTTATCGTTAATGATAATCGCACAAAAGATAAGTCTTCTGAAACTTTCTTTCATAAAGGTGGAATCTCCGAATATTGCCATTTCATCCAACCCGATGAAGCTGTTGGCGATGTCATTCGTTTGACTGGAAAAGGTCACTATCAAGAGACCGTTCCAGTACTTGATGACAAGGGCCATCTTGAGCCGAAAGAAGTCGAGCGCGATATGGATGTTGATATCGCTGTGAAGTGGGGGAATGGATATGAAACCACGGTCCGCTCCTTTGTAAACATCATCGCAACGCCCAAGGGTGGTACTCACGTTCAAGGATTCGAGCGCGCCCTCACCAAGACATTTAACGAATTTCTCCGCGCCAAAGGTGTACTGAAGAAGAATGAGCAGGATGTCATTAAAGACGACATAGTCGAAGGCCTTACCGCAGTTGTGACGGTTCGTATGCAAGAACCACAATTTGAGGGGCAGACCAAAGAAGTTCTCGGAACACCTGCTGTCACCAAAATTGTGCAACAAGTTGTCTCAGATGAGTTAAAGAAGTTTTTTACCACTACTAAGCGGATCGATAAAGCCAACGGCTTACTCATCCTTGAAAAAGTAGCGAACGCATCGCGTACCCGAATCTCCTCTCGCGCTCACAAAGAACTGCAGCGTCGAAAGAACGCACTTGAGAGCTCATCGTTACCTGCCAAGCTTTCAGATTGTCGCTCCGAAGACGTATCGCGCACAGAACTCTTTATCGTTGAGGGTGAATCTGCACTTGGTACCACCAAAGCAGCACGTAATTCGGAATTTCAAGCAATCTTGCCTTTGAAGGGAAAGATTCTCAACGTACAAAAAGCATCGTTGTCTCAGATGCTCGATAACGCAGAATGTGCCGCAATCATCCAAGTCATTGGCGCAGGTTCTGGGAAATCATTTACGTTAGACGATGCTCGATATGGTCGAGTTATCTTGATGTCTGATGCTGATGTTGATGGTGCACATATTCGATGCTTGATGTTGACCCTGCTCTATCGATATATGAAACCTTTGATCGACGATGGTCGAGTTTTTGCCGCAATTCCTCCACTTCACCGCATCGAAGTAATGGGCGGAGGCGGAAAGAAAGGCGAAGTTCATTACACCTATTCAGATGATGAGATGAAGAAATTGCTGGCTGATCTAAAGAAGCAAGGTAAGCGGTGGAAAGAGCCAATCCAGCGCTATAAAGGTCTTGGTGAAATGGACGCGGATCAGCTTCGTGAGACCACTATGGATCCTGATCACCGCACCTTACGCAGGATCACCATTAAGGATGCCGCTGCCGCAGAGAAAATGTTTGAACTTTTGATGGGCAATGAAGTTGCGCCTCGCAAAGACTTCATTGCAACCGCAGATATCGATCGAGAGAGAATCGACGCTTAAACAATCACCGTTCGTCGCGGTGTCGCATATTTAGCTTCAACTTCGCTTAACTCGTCTGAAACTTGTTT
>CAZZMU010000002.1:0-26070 GCA_964655345.1 uncultured Clavibacter sp. | reverse complement strand
GTCGCGGTGTCGCATATTTAGCTTCAACTTCGCTTAACTCGTCTGAAACTTGTTTACGTAACGCCTCATCGCTCTTGAGTAATGCGCTCAACTTCGAGATAGTTGATTTAAGTTCTTTTTGTTCTGTTTCTAGTTCAATCTTTGACATCTTCGTTAGACGTCGTAAGGGCATATCAAGGATGTAGGTAGCCTGCTCATCGGTGAGTTTAAAACTCTTCATCAAACTTGCTTTAGCCACTGCTGCATCATCGCTGCCGCGGATGATTTTGACGACTTTATCGATATCAATGATTGCTTTGAGGAGTCCATCGACCAGAGTAAGTCTTGAATTTGCTCTGTCTTTGCGGAAATTTGAACGCCGAGTAACAACTTCGATGCGGTGGTTAATGAAGACTTGAAGAAGTTCTTTCAAACCAAGAGTTCTTGGTTTTCCTTCGACGAGCGCAACAGCATTGATCGAAAAAGCATCTTCTAACGGAGTGAGCTTGTAAAGATTCTCGAGTACCTGTTCAGGTTCGAAGCCATTTTTGATTTCAATAACCACTCGAGTTCCAGATTGTCCATCCGTGAGATCGACGATATCTGAAATCCCTTGAATCTTCTTCGATTTCACTAAGTCACTGATGCGCTCAACTACTTTTTCAGGGCCGATGTTGTAGGGGAGTTCGGTGATGGTGATGCCTTGCTTTCTTGATGTCACTTTACCAATCTCAACTTTGGCACGAACTTTGAAAGCACCTTTACCCGTTTGATATGCCTCAACGATGCCTTCTTTACCGATGATGCTTCCACC
Organism: uncultured Clavibacter sp.; assembly: GCA_964655345.1. Taxonomy (GTDB): domain Bacteria; phylum Actinomycetota; class Actinomycetes; order Nanopelagicales; family Nanopelagicaceae; genus MAG-120802. The sequence goes on along the minus strand of CAZZMU010000002.1, from coordinate 25,277 downwards.
AGTGGGAAAATCGGGAGCCGGAACAAATTTCATCAGTTGTTTCAAGGTCGCATTAGGATTTTCAATTAAGTGTTGAGCTGCTGCAATGACTTCGCCAAGATTATGCGGAGCCATATTTGTGGCCATGCCGACTGCAATGCCGGTGGCGCCGTTGACAAGGAGATTGGGAAACGCAGCTGGCAAGACAAGCGGTTCCATGATCTGACCATCGTAATTTGCGCCAAAATTTACGGTGTCCTCATCAGCTTCTTCCACCATAAGTAACGCTGCATTGGCAAGACGAGCTTCGGTGTAACGCATTGCTGCAGGACCTGCATCGAGAGAGCCAAAGTTTCCATGTCCATCTACAAGCGGCAGCCGCATAGAAAACACTTGCGCCATACGAACCAGAGCGTCATAGATCGCGCCATCTCCGTGAGGGTGCAACTTACCCATAACTTCACCGACAACTCGCGCACTTTTTACATGCCCTTTGTCGGGACGTAATCCCATTTCTGCCATTTGATGCAAAATTCTTCGGTGCACTGGCTTTAAACCGTCACGAGCATCAGGCAGCGCACGGGAATAAATAACTGAGTACGCATATTCCAAGAAGGAGTCAGACATCTCGGAAGAGACATCAACATCAACTATCTTGCCTGGAAATTCACCAGGCTTTGGTCCCACAGCTTTCTTGTTGGACTTTTGTGAATCTGCCTTTGCCATGGGCGCGATTCTGCCAATGACTGAGTGAATTACTGGGGATTGACGCTCGGTCTGGCACCGATAATTGCGACACATTGACGTGCGACTTCATTGCCAGCATTCATTGAAGCCAAAAGATCTTTACTTTCTAGCCACATCGGAATGAATCCAGCAGCAAATGCGTCACCGGCTCCAGTTGTGTCAATCGCATTGACTGCGTCAGCATGCGAGATCACAGTATTGCTTCCTCGAATTCGAGCGATTGCCCCAGAGCTTCCTGTTTTGATAACTGCGGTTGAAACAATCTCCGTGATGAAATCAAGAGCTTCGTCGAGAGCGTCACAATCTGCTATGTAGCGAGCTTCATCCTCGTTCATAATTGTGATGTCCATATAAGCCAGAGTTTCAATAACGCGTTTCCGATTGAAGGCCATCATTGTGCCAACAGATGCCGGATCAAATATCAACGGAATTCCAACATCCTTTATTTCATTCACCATTCGCAATACTCCATTAGTAGATAGTGGATTGAAAAGTGAATAACCCGAAAGATACGCCGCATCAAAGCCATGCAGATTGGGTAAGTCGCGTTCGCTTATTCCAGAATTTGCTCCGGAATCGGGGAACATTGTTCGATCACCTTTGTCATCAACCAGCACCACGACGACGCCAGTTTTTTCATTTTCCAAGAAGGTTCTTCGATGCTCAATTTTCCAGAGATCGAATTCTGAAGAAATTGCGCGTCCTGCAGCGTCGTCACCTAAACGACATGAGAAAAAAACAGAGTGACCTAGTTGGGCGAGCCAGGTCGCAGTATTGGCTGCCGCACCGCCTCCATGCATCGAGATTTGTGACGCAGTGTCACTTCCAACGTGAATCTCAGTCTGCATTTTCACAATCACATCGAGAGCAGCATCTCCGATACAAAGAATTCGCGACATATGTTCAGATGATTTTCAGAGCGCAGCTGCGATTTGAGCCGCAAGCGCCGCATTAGATTTAATGATGTCGATATTGACTCGTAAAGATTCGCCACCTGTGTGGGAATGGAAATATTCCAGAAGGAAGGGTGTTACAGCTTTTCCAGATATATTTTCAGTTTCGGCAGCCTTGATTCCATTAGCAAGCGTTGTTGCATGAAGTTGTGGATCCATCTGTTGGGTAACCGGATTTGCAACCACCATTCCCGAGCGCGAGATACTAAGTTCTTGACGTTCTCTCCATATAGACGCGATTTCCGATGGCGAGTCAACGCGATATTCAAGATCAAATCCAGAATCAATCAGATAGAAACCTGGGAATCGTGAAGTTCGATAGCCAACAATCGGAACCGAGAGTGTTTCAAGCCTTTCAAGAGTTGCAGCAACGTCAAGAATAGATTTTGCACCCGCGCTAATGACCATTACGGGAATATTGGCAAGTGAATGTAAGTCTGCAGACTCATCCCATGACTCTTGAGCTCCGCGATGCACTCCTCCTAAACCGCCAGTTGCGAAGATTGAGATTCCTGCAAGATGTGCAATATGTGAGGTTGCAGCAACCGTTGTGGCGGCGCTGAGTTTTTTGGCAGTGACTATCGGTAAATCTCGAATCGAAGCTTTAGTGATGTTCTCATCATTAGCGACGCGATCGAGTTCTTCGGGATTGAGACCGACATGAATCTCTCCATCAAGAATTGCAATAGTTGCTGGTGTGGCACCATTAGTACGAACAATCTCTTCAACTTCAAGAGCTACCGCCTTATTCGATGGCCTCGGAAGCCCATGACTAATGATCGTAGATTCCAACGCAACGAGGGGGGACTTTTTGTGTAGCGCTTCCTTCACTTCACCCGAATAGTGGATCATGAGATGAAAGGTTACTGGAAAGATAGGGGTGTGGCCTATCTCTTATCTGATCTCTCACAATCAGTTTTTTCAACTCTGGGCCTGCCTGGAACCGACAATGTTCTTGATATTCCATCAAATGATGCGCGTCGAGAGTGCATACTCCTTGTTGATGGTATGGGAAAGAATGCGCTCGAATTGGTTTCAAAGACGCTGCCAATTTTTAGCCAGTTAAAAACTCATCAACAATTATCGGCAACGTTTCCATCAACGACGTCGTCATCGCTCACATCATTTGGAACTGGAAGTCATGTAGGTTCGCATGGCATGGTCGGCTACACGATGCGAGTGCCTCACAGTGGAACACCGGAAAGACTTCTCAATGCACTTAAATGGGATGAACGAGTTGATCCATTTACCTGGCAATCGTTATCCACGCTCTTTGAACGTGGACGAGAATTCGGATTGAACGTCTCGCACATTGCCGCTAAGCGATATGAAGAAACGGGTTTCACGCGAGCTGCCTTACGTGGCGCAAACTATCGTGGCGTGAATGTCATCGATGAAATGGTCACAGAAGCGCGAGCTGCGTTGGCGCTTGAAGGATCGTTCGCTTACCTATATATCAATGATGTTGATGATGCTTCACATCGAGAAGGGCTTGGATCACAACGATTCCATGCTGCCATGTCTCGTGTCTCCGAACTCATCACGAAATTATTGGAGAATTTACCTCGGGGTACCAGGTTATGGATTACTACTGATCACGGAATGATTAATCGTGATGAATATTGTGTTCTTGGTAAGGATAATGACTTATTGCGCAATGTTTCTTTGCTCGGTGGAGAACCGAGAGTTCGATACCTTTATGTGAAACCTGAACAAATCCAGGAAACTAGATCTCAGTGGCAGGAATACCTTGGTGAAAAAGTAGTGATTCTTGCGCGCGAGGAAGCAATCAACGCAGGAATGTATGGGCCTACAGTGCTGGAAAAGAACATCGAACGTATTGGAGACTTGATTGTGATTGCCCAAAATAACTTCATCATGGTGGAACCTGACCGTGAAGAGCTTCAACTTGCGATGGTGGGGCATCACGGTGGAGTTACTCCAGCAGAAACAGAGATACCGCTACTTTCAGAACAACTTTAGTCTTCGTCTTCTTCTTTCTTTTTACTGCGACCAAACATGATGTCATCCCATGATGGGATTGAAATTCGCTTTGTTACTCCATCTTTCTTCGCATCTGGGGCAATCTCTTTTTGTTCTTGAACTTGATCGTCAATCATTGGATCGGTGCGAACTGCGACCAGGCGTGGCGGTTGTGGTGTTTCGCCTTCCATAGGGAATAGCACTCCATGATCATTCATTCGTTCGCTTCGGGTATTTTGTTTTGAAGGAATTTCCTCGCCATTAATCCAGCGCGCTCCATCGTCACGCGAGGCAAGAGTTCGTTTGTTTGAATCAAAGTTCCATGTTGCTTCAGATTGTCCATCCCGTGATGGGTACATCAGAACCAGATTCCAGGTGCCATCATCGAGGCGCCAAGTATTCCAAGAGATTTGATTCATATTCACTCCACGCGGAGCCAAGCGCTGAATCACTAACTCGGAGAGTGGTAGCGATGTTCCTTTTGGTGAAGCTTTCTCTGCAAGTTCGATAATCCATGCGCGCTCTTGAAGGATTGGGCTGGCATAACGTTCAATTTTTTCCAGAGAGAGCCCAGATATTCGCGAAACTTCAGCAAAACTTTCTCCAGCTCTCAAGCGTGCTTGTATTTCTTTGATAGAAAATTGCGGAGCTGATTCTACGACTGGAGTGAGGCGTCTTTCGTTTACCGATGCGCGCAGAGAATCATTAACTCTTACGGTAAATGTATTTCCTTCACTATCCGTAAGCTCAAGATGATCACCATCATCGCTTCGCCCCACAACTCGTAATTCAGTCACGGGTAAAGATTGCCACAACTAATGTGATTTATTAGGTAGCAGAAACTGGGATTTGGCTAACTTTTTGACGCCATAATCCAATGAAAGGCAGAAACGAAAGAAGCGAAAGAGCCATACAGGCGAGTGGAATAATAAAAGCGACAGATGAGCCAAATGTGTCAATGATGTAGCCCGTAATGGCAGTCGGTAATGCGCCGCCTAGATTAAGCGCAGAAATTGCCCAAGCCAAAACCTCTGTGGTTCGTTTTGAACTTACCGATCTTTCAGCCAGAGAAAGTCCCGCAGTTAAGAGCGGGGCAATTGCTAATCCATTGAGAAATAGTGCGATAGAAAGCATCCAGAGATTACCCTCGAAGATAACGACGGATACATAGATCGGGATGGTCAGAAGAAAGAGCGCAATTGTAGAGTTGATGAATCGCCGCGCTTCGTTTAGCTTCCAATGAATTGCTCCGCTAATGAATGCTGCAATACCAGAGCTGAGGGACCAGATTGCGATGAAGAATCCACTGTAGTTCCGATCGCCATAATCATCGAGATAACCCACTATGACCAGACCAGTGGAAGTGAAGAACGATCCACATAACATAAGTGGAATAAATAGGGCTTGTACGAATCTATCTCGGATCAGTAGTGAATGATCATCTCCATCTTCTCGTGGATGAGCAGGAGGAAGAGTTTGTCGTTGATTAGCAAAGAACAGGGCACCAATGACGATGAATCCCATAGCAGTGAATATTGAAGCTGCAGGAAAGAAGTAGGCTGCCACCAAAGTAGCGATAACGGGGCCGCTGGTAAAAATGACTTCATCCACCAGAGCCTCAAATGAATATGCTGTATCGATCAATTTTCTATCATCACCAATGGCATGTATCCATCTTCTGCGGACCATTTGTCCTGAACCGATGACGAAGGACTCGAAAACTATTGCGGCTGCAAACCAACTCCATGTTGGAGCATCAACCTTGACCAAATATACGAAGGCGCCAAGAGCTATGACATGAATGGGAACGGTAATCGAGAGAACTCGATTTTGGCCAAATTGATCGGCTACACGTGACCACAGTGGCGTCGCGATAGCAAGAACGATTGAAGACACCATAGATAGTGCGCCAGCGACAGAATATGAATCAGTTTCTGCAACTACAAAGAGAACTATCGCTAGATAAAGCATTGAGATAGGCAATCGAAGTATGAAACCAGCGAGCGAAAAGCGCCAACCTCCTGGCACGGCAAAGAGCCTTTTATATGAGGTAAGCATGTCGTCAGTGTACTTGTGATTTCTTATCTGTGATTAGATTGGGATATGGCACAAGGCGAAGAACTACTCATTCTTGCAGAATCAATTGCGAGAAAAGCCGGTGCTTTACTCATGAATCGTCCATCGAAATTCGATTTAGATGAAAAGAGTGGAGTTTTCGATTTTGCCACCCAGATGGACCATGAAAGCGAAAAATTGATTGTCGCTGAAATACTTTCTGCGCGTCCAGATGATGGTTTGATCGGTGAAGAAGGTGCAAATCGCGAAAGCGCTTCGGGAGTCACATGGGTAATCGATCCGATTGATGGAACAGTGAATTATTTGTATGACATTCCAGGTTGGTGCATTTCAATTGGAGCAAAAGATAAAGATGGAGCGCTTGTTGGAGTTGTTTTCTCTCCGGCAACGAACTCACTCTGGAAAGCTAGCCGTGGCAATGGCGCTTACTTGAATGACGTGAAAATTTCCTGCAATGATCCGGTTGCTCTTAATCGTGCGCTGGTCGGTTCAGGTTTTGCTTACGATATTGAGAAGCGAAAAATTCAGGCAGCGCTCATTGAACGTTTGCTTCCTGAAATTCGAGACCTTCGTCGACTTGGTGCCTGTGCCGTCGATATTTGTCATGTTGCAAGTGGATCACTCGACGCCTATTTTGAAGCAGGCGTCAACGAATGGGATTACGCCGCCGCAGGGCTCATTGCTACTGAAGCTGGCGCAGTTATTTCCATTGATAAAGGAATATGGAATGGCGAGAAAAATATGGTGATTGTCGCCGGTCCTGCGCTCCACCCCGTTTTGAGCGCCCAGATTCGTTCAGGACAGGCGTACTAGCGCTAGCCTTCAGGCGTGATTTAGCGCTTGGCTGGTCGTTGTGGCAAGATACGCCGAGTTAGTGAGCGTAAAGCGTAAAACCAATTGTTAGGACAAACCATGAACGTGCTCGATGCGGTAGATGCCGCTTCCATCCGTAAGGACCTTCCCAACTTCCGCCCCGGCGATGAACTCAAAGTTCATGTCCGCGTTATTGAAGGTAACAAGAGCCGTATCCAGGTTTTCCAAGGGCTTGTCATCGCACGTCAAGGCTCAGGAATCCGTGAGACCTTCACTGTTCGCAAAATCTCGTATGGCGTTGGCGTTGAGAGAATTTTCCCTGTTCATGCTCCAGTTATTGAGAAGATTGAACTCGTTCGCAAAGGTGAAGTTCGACGCGCAAAGCTTTATTACCTCCGTGATCTTCGTGGCAAGGCCGCAAAGATTCGCGAACGTCGTGGCGCAGATGATCTTGAGACAGTTTATGCCGCTGCACCTGCTGCGGTAGAAGAAGTCTCTGCTCCAGTCGTTGAAGAAACACCAGTTGCTCAAGAGGCTGTCGTTGAAGCGCCGGTCGAAAGCGCTGAGGTAACCGAAGCTCCTGCGGCTGAAGCCGACAACAAGTAATTACGCACACAACTTTTCATGTCGCGTAAAGCGAAAGGCACCAGCCTTCGCGAACTTCCTATTCTTGTTGTTTCAGCGCTGATTCTTTCTATTGTCGTCAAAACCTTTCTAGTCCAATTCTTTTATATTCCTTCCGGGTCCATGGAGAACACTCTTCAAGTCAATGACCGAGTAGGAGTCAACAAACTTGGAGCGCTTTTCAGCGATATCAAACGCGGTGAAGTAGTTGTCTTTCGCGATCCTGCAAGTTGGCTATCTGCTCCATACGATGACAGCACTGGAATTAGTAAGGTAATTAAGGAAACTTTGGTATTTGTTGGCATTTTGCCCGATCCTGCTAAACAATATTTGATCAAACGAGTAATTGGCGTCGGGGGAGACCATGTAGTGTGCTGTAGCCCATCCGGCAAACTCACGATTAATGATGTTGAAATTAATGAGCCATACATTTTTGAAGGAAATAAACCCTCTGACTCGACATTTGATGTGACTGTTCCACAAGGATTTATCTGGGTGATGGGTGATCATCGCGGCGCTAGCGCTGACTCGAGATTTCATACCGATGATCCCAATAAGGGAATGGTGCCGCTGGATAAAGTCACAGGCCGCGCCCTCTTTGTTATCTGGCCATTGAAGAGCGCTGGAATCCTGGAAGTCGGAAAGGATCTCTCCGAGATTCCCGCTAAGAAATAGACCGTTTGCTATTTATGTTCATCGAAGAAAAGTTAATCGCCGCCGGAATTACTTCAGTTGCTGGAGTGGATGAAGCCGGTCGTGGGGCTTGCGCAGGACCACTTGTAATTGCAGCAGTCATGCTCCGTGATCCTCTTGATCAAGCACTCTCCGAAGTTAGAGATTCCAAAGAGTTATCGCCTAAGAAGCGGGAAGAACTCTTTGAAGTGATTATTGATCAATCAACGCATTACTCAATCATTGAAATATCTCCCCAAGAGATTGATGAAATTGGGCTACATCGATCAAATCTTGACGGAATGCGTCGGGCAATTAGCGCGCTGGGAGTCGAGCCCCAGTATGTATTAACCGATGGTTATGAGATCGAAGGATTAGGTACGCCATCATTAGCGGTCTGGAAAGGAGATCAAGTAGCGCTCTCGATTTCAGCAGCGTCAATTCTTGCGAAAGTTTACCGAGATAGATTGATGGAAAAACTAGATTCCAATTTTCCTGGCTATGGGTTAGCGAACCATAAAGGATATATAACACGGGCTCATGAGAAAGCGTTGATTGATTTAGGAGTCTCGCCGATACATCGACGCTCGTACGCGAATATCTCTGCCCTTCTCAACAACTAGATTTATTCACAGCGCAAGGATTTTTCATACATCTGCCGTTCTTTCATGTTTAACCTCCCGCAATGGCTTTAAACAAGAAAGCTGCCGAACTTGGTTCTCGCGGTGAATCCTTCACCGTTCATTTTCTTGAGACTCGTGGCTTCACGATTCTGGATCGCAATTGGAGAATCAAAGAGGGTGAGATCGATATCGTCGCACTCTCACCCGAGAACGAGATTGCGTTTGTCGAAGTAAAGACACGTAGTACTGCCGATTACGGCGATCCGCTCGAATCGATTTCATCTGAAAAATTGCACCGACTCCAAAGACTAGCTCTGGCGTGGTTAGCAACTCACCAAAGACTTGGGAATCTCTATCGCATAGATGTTGCTGGAGTTCTTCTCGGTCGCTCCGGAGAACTGTCGATTGATTATAGAAGTCGAATTCTATGAGCGTAGCAATTACGCGAGGAATTTCTCTCACAGGATTAGAAGGTGAAGTTGTCGACATTGAAGTCGATGTCTCTCAAGGTTTACCTGGATACCAACTCCTTGGTTTACCCGATGCTGCACTTCATGAATCTCGCGATCGGATTCGTTCCGCAATAAACAATTCTGGAAAACGTTGGCCAAATAACAAGGTGACGGTCTCGCTATCGCCCGCGTGGTTACCCAAGAGTGGATCTGGATTCGATCTGCCCATCAGCGTTGCAATATTGAGCGCCACCAATCAGATTCCCGCGATTGATCATCGAGAGACGATTCTTATCGGAGAACTTTCCTTAGAAGGATCGATTCGAGCAATTCGAGGTTTACTTCCGATGTTATTAGCCGCCGAAAAACAGGGAATGCGCAGAGCAATTGTCCCAGAAGGAAATTACAACGAAGCTCGGTTGGTATCACAATTAGAAATTGTTCCTGCAACGAATCTAGTTCATGCAATTTCACTTCTTGCCGGCATAGACATTCCACGTCAGCTACCGATGGTAGAAACGGAAGAAGATTTTCACACCTTAGATTTTGCAGATGTTGCCGGTCAGATTGATGCAAAGCGAGGTCTAGAGATAGCCGCTACCGGAGCACATCACATTGTGATGATGGGGCCGCCGGGCACAGGAAAGACGATGTTAGCTGAACGGTTACCAACGATCCTTCCATCCCTTGATGATTCTCAAATTCGAGAAGTAGCTGCAATACATTCCATCGCAGGCAGTTCTCAACTTCCCACCGTGTTAAAGCGAGTTCCACCATTTATCTCTCCACATCACACCACCACAAGCGCTGGAATGGTTGGGGGAGGAACAAAAGTAATTCGGCCGGGGGCATGTTCACTTTCGCATCACGGGGTCCTATTCATTGATGAAGCACCTGAATGCGCACACGGAATTCTCGATGCACTTCGTCAGCCATTGGAATCTGGGTCAATAGATATAACACGAGCGATAGGCACGACTCGTTTTCCCGCTCGTTTCATTCTCATTCTGGCCGCAAATCCATGCCCATGTGGTCGTTACTCTGGTAAGGGTCGTGCCTGCCAATGTTCATCTTTACAAGTTCGGCGGTACCTTCAGAGATTATCTGGCCCACTTTTGGATCGTATTGATGTGAAGTTACGTGTAGATAATCCAACGCGGGCAGAAATAGCAAGTACCGAACCTCGAGAAAACAGTGCCGCGATACGAGTTCGTGTTGAGACGGGACGCGCCATAGCTAGCGAGAGATTTCAAGGCCTTAATTTCTCACTTAATTCAGGTATTCCATCTGAGTTGCTCCGCTCAAAGTTTCGGGCGAACAGCAAAGCTATGAGCGCGCTACATATCTTGATTGAACGTGATGAAATCACTGCTCGGGGATTTCACAAGATACTTCGCTTGGCATGGACGATCGCAGATCTTCGGGGAGCCACCGTTCCTGGAATCGAAGAAGTGGAAGAGGCTTTACGACTACGAACAGAAAATCATTGATCGATGTCAGAAAATTCTCGTATCCGGCTATTTCAGGCTATCGAAGGTGGCTCCCCATTTTGGAGCGAGGAGTTAGCTAAATTTGGCTCAGAAGGACTTATCGACAGAATAGTGAATGGATTTTATGATTCGAAGAAGCGCTCTGCGGTACGGATAAAGGATCAACTTCTCACTTATTCGAGCGAATATCTACTTGAACAAATATCAAAAGTCGGAGCGCGATTTGTTACGCCAGATTCAGCAGAATGGCCAAAAAATCTTCATGATCTTGTAGCTCCACCCATTGGGTTCGTTGTAAAAGGAATTATCCCTACGGCTCCAAGCGTTGCGATAGTAGGAACACGCAATCCAACCGTTTATGGCGCGAGAATTGCGAGCGAATTCTCCTCAGGCTTTGCTGACCGAGAATTTGTTGTAGTGAGTGGTGGTGCATATGGAATTGATACTCACGCACATCGCGGTTGTATTGCAGCCGAAGGCAGAACTATCGCTGTTGTTGCCTCTGGTATTGATGTTGACTATCCCGCTGGGAATGCGCGGTTATTTGCCGAAATTCAGGAAAGCGGCGCCATCATCTCTGAAGTCATGCCTGGAGTTCGAGCTCGTCCCGAGCGATTCCTTACTCGCAATCGAATCATCGCTGCAATCTCACTTGGAACAATTGTTATTGAAGCTGCTTTTCGAAGCGGATCGTTAAGAACCGCGCGTGATGCTGCAGAATTGATGCGTATCGTCATGGCGGTGCCTGGTCCGATTACTTCTCCCACCAGCGACGGTTGTCATCGACTTATTGGTGAGAGATGCGCGGAAATCGTCACATCTGTGTCTGATGCTATGGAATTACTCGAACCATTGACCTCGAGAAATACAGGTACTCTTGGAGGTGATGACACATAAATCAGCATTTGTTGCAGTTGTTGGAAGACCAAACACTGGCAAATCAACTCTCGTTAATGCTCTGGTTGGGGAAAAGGTAGTCATTACTTCTCATCATCCCAACACCACAAGAAATGCCATTCGTGGAATTGTGACTCGACCGGGCTTCCAATTGGTAGTCGTCGATACTCCCGGAGTCCATAAACCCAAAACGCTTCTCGGAGGCGCTCTCAACACAATGGCAAGTGAAAATATGGATTCAGTAGATTCCATCGTGCTCTGTATACCTGCTGTAGAAGAAATAGGTGCCGGAGATCTATTCATTGCAAAGGAAATTGCTAAGCATCCTGCCGCTAAGAAAATTTGCGCAGTAACCATGATTGATATGGCAAATAAAACTCAACTCCCGCAACATCTCATAGCAGTTTCCACGTTAGCTTCCCAAGCCGGTTTTCAGTGGGATGACATAGTTCCCCTGTCCGCCAAAACCGATACTCAGATCCAACTGCTCATAGACCTGCTCGCTAAGTACGCACCAGAATCTCCTCCCTTCTATCCAGCAGATATGACTTCCGACCAGGAGCTCAATACTCAGATCGCTGATCTCATTCGCGAAGCCGCTATCGCTGATGTCTTTGAAGAAGTACCGCATTCAATCGCCGTAGTTATCGATGAGATAACAGAGCGCGAGAAGCGAAGTGAAGCCGAACGCCCTTTCTACGATATTCATGCTTCAATCGTGGTCGAACGCGATAGTCAGAAAGCAATCATTATTGGCAAAAAAGGTGAACGCTTAAAGTCAGTTGGAATTGTGGCTCGTCAAGAAATTGAAAAGAAATTGCGGGGAAAGATTTTCTTAGGACTACATGTGAAAGTTATGCCAAATTGGCAAAGCGACTCAAAAGCCCTAACGAAGTTGGGTTTTAACCCACAATAACTGGAGCTTCTGGTTTCCGGCTTGCAAAATATGAGCCGATCAAAACCAGAGGTAGACCAATTAATATTGCTAAAGTAATACTTTCGTCGAGCAAGAAAATTCCTAGAATGACTGCGACCGCAGTGTTGGGGTAGACCACAAGTGAAGCTCGCGCCGCACCAATTTCATCGAGGACCAAGAAGAAAATCCAAAAGGCGAAGGCGGTACAGATAACCCCCAAACCAATTGTCGCAAAAATTGCATTGGAGGAAGGACTTTGAGCAGGCAAATGCGTGAGTGCAAAGGGCGCAAAGATTATGGTGGAAAGGAGCATGGCAAGACCATTGATTGCTAATCCAGAAGCGCCGGGAGCTTTTCGAGTAATCATATTCACCGCATATGCGTACGAGGCTGAGGCAATAAGAACTTGGACTAGCGCTCGGATATTTCCAACATCATTGAGAGTTTCTAAGCCGACTAGGAAAGTTATACCAACTAAACCTATTGCTATTCCAAAAATCCTCGTGCGATGCGCCGCTGTTGAGTCGCCAGTGTGGTGTGCGAAAAGTGTTGCCCAAATTGGCACTGTTGCAACAAGCAGAGCAACAACTCCAGACGATAAATCTTTCTGGGCATTAGTAATCAAACTCCATGGAATAACCATTTCAAGAATCGCATAGAGGGCGATGTATCGCCAATACTTCAGAGCAGGTCGAATAGCATTTTGACTAATAGCTAATGGAATGAGGACGACGGCTCCTATGAGTAATCGAGAGAAGACAATCACTGGAGTTGAAAGTTCCTCGACCGCAACTTTCATGAATAGATATGGAACGCCCCACAGCGCTCCAACCAGCGCAAATAGCGCCCATCCTTTTTTAGACATTATTTAAAGTACGCTCCGATAGAGATTGATAGTTTGTGTCGCTACTTTATCCCAGCCAAACTCAACAACTGCTCGTTCACGACCAGCCTTACCAAATCTATGCGCCAAGGACGAGTCTGACATCACAGTATTGATTGCAGCGGCGAAATTACTTTCAAAAATCTCATGATCTTGTGAGTGGTCGACGAGGAGACCTGTGACTCCATCATTAACGACTTCTGGAATTCCGCCAACTCGAGAAGCTACAACCGCGGTTTCGCATGCCATCGCCTCTAAGTTCACAATTCCAAGCGGTTCATAGATGGAAGGACATACAAAAGTGCGAGCATGCGTGAGTAAAGATGTGAGTTCTTTATGTGGCAACATCTCTTTAATCCAATGGACATTTCCACGCTCGGTTGAAAGTTCTGAGATAAGACTTTCGACTTCCACGCCAATAGCGGGTTCATCAGGACTACCGGCTGCAAGCACTAGGGAGAACTCAGGTGAGACTTGACGCCACGAGCGCAACAGATGAGCTAAGCCTTTTTGACGTGTAATACGACCGACAAAGATTGCGTAAGGTGAAGCAATTCCTAATTGCTTAAGAAACGATTCATCTGTTTCAGGTTTAAATCGCTGAGTATCAACGCCATTTCTAATGGTGTGAACTTTTGAAGGATCCACATTCGGATATGCATGAAGGACATCTGCACGCATTCCGTCGCTCACTGCGATAATCGCAGCGGCATTCTCGTAAGAGATTTGCTCAGCCCAGGAAGAGATTTGATATCCACCTCCAAGTTGCTCAGCTTTCCAAGGACGAAGTGGTTCTAAGGAGTGAGCAGTTACGACATGAGGTATGCCAAATTCCCGTGATGCTAAAAAGCCAGCGAGATTTGCATACCACGTATGGGAATGTGCAAGATTAATGCCTCCCAAACGTGATGCGATGTCGCTGTCGATGAGCAACGCCTGAAGAGCGGGATTTATCTTGGAAAGTTCGCCACTAAGTTCATAATTCGATGCATCGCTCCTTTTCGGTCCAAAGCAATGCACATCGGCTGAAATCATGGGATTCGATGTAAGCGCTGAGACCAAATTGGTGACGTGCACGCCTGCTCCTCCATAAATATGGGGCGGCCATTCCTTTGTGATCATGCCTACTCTGACCTTCGTATTACTCACATACCAAGAGTATCGTTAGAGCATGGCGCGCTTAGATCTTCCACTTGGAATCGTTCTTGCTGGTGGTGAAGGTAAGCGCTTGATGCCACTAACTGCAGATCGTGCAAAACCAGCGGTTCCATTTGGCGGTTCATATCGTTTAGTGGATTTTGTTCTCTCTAATCTCGTAAATGCAGGTTTTCTTAGAATTGCCGTTCTTACCCAATACAAATCTCATTCTCTCGATCGTCACATCACCACGACGTGGCGTATGTCCAATTTATTAGGTAACTACGTCACTCCAGTTCCTGCGCAACAGAGATTAGGTCCACGTTGGTATACCGGAAGTGCAGATGCGATTCTCCAGAATTTCAATTTGATCCATGATGAAAATCCAAAGCATGTGATTGTTTTCGGCGCCGACCACGTTTATCGAATGAATCCAGATCAGATGTATCAGCAACATCTTCAGACGGGTGCTGGTGTAACAGTCGCTGCAATTCGAGTGAAAAGATCCGAAGCTTCAGAATTTGGAGTTATCGAATTGGCAGACGATGGAATCACCATTAAGGCGTTTCATGAAAAACCAACTAACCCACCAGCTATGCCTGGACACCCGGATCTTGCGCTGGTCTCCATGGGTAATTACATTTTCCGTCGCGAATCAATGGAAGAAGCTCTCATTCTCGACTCGGAAGATGTAGATAGTCGACACGATATTGGCGGAAATATCATTCCAGCGATGACGAAGGCTGGCCTAGCAAAAGTTTACGATTTCGCAAATAACGAAGTACCTGGGGAAACAGAGAGAGACAAAGGTTATTGGCGGGATGTAGGTTCTATTGATTCTTACTTTGAAGCACATATGGATTTAGTTTCACCACTTCCAATCTTTAATTTATACAACAGACAATGGCCAATCCTCACTAACCCACCTTCTCTGCCGCCGGCTAAATTTTCAGAACGTGGAATCGCTTCCGATTCGGTGGTGGGAGCTGGATCTATTATCTCTGGCGGAGAGCTACGCAGAACGGTCGCGTCGTATGATGTATATGCGGGACGAGATTCTGTTGTTGAAAATTCTGTTTTGATGCCTTCAGTGAAAATTGGTGAAAATGCCAAAGTTCGCAATGCAATCCTTGATAAAAGCGTAGTTGTCGAACCGGGCGCGATGATTGGATTTGATCTGGAACGAGATCGTGAAAGATTCACTGTTTCAACAGGTGGAATAGTGGTTGTCGGCAAAGGCATCACCGTCACACGCTAAGAAGCTCTTCTTTAAGCGCATGAGGTAGACTTCGGAACCTGGGTCAAAGTTGATCCTCAATTCATCACATATCGGAGATAAGTCACTATGCGTTTTGGTGTGCTCACTGGCGGCGGAGATTGTCCAGGTCTCAATGCAGTTATTCGTGCGGTTGTTCGCAAAGGTGAAAAAGAGTACGGCTATGAATTCGTCGGTTTTAGAGATGGTTGGAAGGGACCTCTTGAGGGCCTGACAATGCCACTTAACATCGCTGCGACTCGTGGAATTTTGCCTCGCGGTGGAACGATTCTTGGTTCATCTCGCACCAATCCATTCAAGATTGAGAATGGAGTCGAACGTATTAAAGAGAATCTCGCAAAAATGAATATTGATGCTCTCATCGCTATTGGTGGCGAAGATACTCTTGGCGTTGCGACTAAGCTCGATGCGCTTGGCGTCAAAGTAATTGGCGTTCCAAAAACTATCGACAATGATTTAAATAACACCGATTACACTTTTGGATTTGATACATCCGTCAATATTGCAGTGGAAGCGATTGATCGACTTCACACTACCGCCGAATCTCATCACCGTGCTCTTATTGTTGAAGTTATGGGCCGTCACGCAGGTTGGATTGCACTTCACTCGGGTCTTGCTGGAGGCGCATCGTGCATTTTGATTCCCGAAGTTCCCTTTGATATCGACAAAGTCTGTAAGTACGTAGAATCTCGTTTCGAGCAGTCATATGCGCCGATTATTGTTGTGGCTGAAGGTGCCCTTCCAAAAGATGGGGACATGGTCACAAAAGATGGAACTCTTGATGCATTCGGGCACGTGAAGTTATCGGGCATCGGCGAGTGGCTGGCAAAAGAGATTGAAAAGCGAACTGGTACCGAAGCTCGCACCTCAATTCTTGGCCACATCCAACGCGGCGGAACGCCCACTGCCTTTGATCGCGTTCTTGCGACTCGATTCGGTCTACACGCCATCACAGCAGCTCATGATGGAGATTGGGGCAAGATGGTCGCGCTACATGGCACGACTATTGCGCGAGTTCCCTTGGCATCTGCAACGGAGAAGTTGAAGACTGTTGACCCTGCCCTTCTTGCCGAAGCAGAAGTCTTCTTCGGTTAATAGGTCTTCGCCTTCGGACTGACTTTCCCTACCCTTAACCATTATGTCGAGCCAATCTACTTCACTTGATTCGCTCTTTGATGCGAGCCGAGTAGCAGCGCAACAACCTGCATGGCCAGATCAGAGTTCGCTCGAGAAGGCTGTTTTAGAGCTAAAGTCTTTACCTCCACTCGTTTTTGCTGGTGAATGCGACAACCTGAAATCAAAAATCGCCGAAGCTGCGGACGGCAAAGCTTTTTGGCTACAAGGTGGAGACTGTGCCGAGACTTTTGCTGGCGCTACCGCAGACTCGATTCGTAATCGAATCAAAACAATCTTGCAGATGGCGGCGGTGCTTCAATACGGCGCAAGCCTTCCGGTAATCAAAGTTGGTCGAATGGCGGGCCAGTTCGCAAAGCCACGAAGCAATGACATTGAAAAACGTGGCGACGTTAGCCTTCCTGCTTATCGAGGAGATGCGGTCAACGATTTGGAATTCAGTCAGAGCGCACGGACTCCAGATCCACAACGTTTAGTGAAGGTTTATCACACGTCATCTGCGACTTTAAATTTAGTGCGAGCATTCACACAAGGAGGCTTTGCTGACTTAAGACTTGTACACGAATGGAATAAAGGATTTGTAAAGGACTCTAGCGTTGGTGCTCGTTACGAACAGATGGCAAATGAAATCGGAAGAGCTCTTGAATTCATGCGTAGCGCAGGAATTAATCCTGAGGAATTCAAAACGGTTGACTTTTATTCGAGCCATGAAGCGCTAATTCTTGAATACGAAAAAGCTCTGACGCGTATCGATTCGAGAACTGGACTGCCATACGATGTTTCTGCGCACTTTGTTTGGATTGGAGAGCGCACTCGCCAATTAGATGGCGCTCATATGGATTTCGCAAAGAAAATCAAGAATCCCATCGGCGTAAAACTAGGACCTAAAACGACTGGTGATGATGCGTTGACAATGATCAAAGAACTTAACCCTGATAACGAACCTGGGCGTCTGACTTTCATTACGCGCATGGGTGCAGGCAATATTCGCACTGTACTTCCGCCACTCGTTGATACAGTCACTAAATCTGGGGCGAAAGTACTCTGGGTTTGCGACCCGATGCATGGCAATACGTATGAAGCTCCAAGCGGATATAAGACCCGGAAATTCGATGATGTTCTTGATGAAGTAAAGGGCTTCTTTGAGGTTCACCACAAGCTCGGAACGCACCCGGGAGGAATTCATATCGAATTGACCGGTGATGACGTCACAGAGTGCGTTGGGGGTGGCGAGGAGATTTCGCATGAAGACCTGGCTACGCGTTATGAAACCGCGTGCGACCCACGTCTTAATCACACCCAATCGCTCGAACTCGCATTCCTCGTTGCTGAGATGCTCCGAGATCGAAAGTAAATTCACAACACCGTATTTCCAAATTTGTAAGTGAGGAATACAGTGCAGTCATGCTGCTGCGCTCAAGTTTGAAAACTCCAATCGGGGCGCTCTCTCTAATTTCGCGAGATCAGATACTTCTGGCCGCAGGTTTTCAATCTCACGAAAAATTGCAATATGGGTTATCGCATGCTGACAAAGAATCTGACTATAAAAAAGTCAGTTCAATTCCCGCCATTTCTCAATTACTCAGCGACTATTTTGATGGGGATCTGAGTGCAATAGATGGAATCACAGTAGACCAACCGGGAGAGAAGTTCTCGCAATTAGCGTGGAAGGGCATGCGACGAGTAACGCCGGGCAAAGTAATTTCTTATGCAGATTTAGCAAGAAAAGCTGGTTCACCAGATGCCGTCAGAGCAGCGGGAAGCGCATGTGCCCGCAATCTCATTGCTGTGGTTGTGCCATGTCATCGCATAGTAAAGACTGGTGGGGCCTTGGGGAACTACGCCTATGGTTTGAAATATAAAGAGTGGTTACTTCGCCACGAAGGCGCGATCAAGTAGGCCCTGCAAAATCTCAGACGCTCTTTCGATGTGAGCATCATTAATATCTCGGTGCGTTACAAGGCGAACGAATGTTGGCCCTAGAGCGCTGATCCACAAACCTTTTTCGCGCGCGGCAGCAGCGAATTCATTAGCGCTTTGTGTTGCTCCTGTGAGATCTAGTCCTACGATATTCGTCTCAACAGTGGCAGGATCAATTGAGTTTGATGCGCTGGCGTGGCAAGCCTGCGCTAATTTTTTTGCTCGACGATGATCCTCGGCGAGGCTGGGAATATTGTTATCTAAAGCAAAATGTCCAGCAGCTGCAAGAATTCCAACTTGTCGCATCCCGGCTCCATAGCGCTTGCGCCATACGCGCGCTTTGGCAATTCTTTCTTTGGTGGAGAGCATGAGTGAACCAACGGGCGCACCCAATCCTTTAGAGAGACAGACGCTGATGGTGTCGAAATACTTTCCATATTCAGAAAATGAAATGCCAGATGCAACATGAGCATTCCAAATTCGTGCGCCATCAAGGTGCATTGCCATACCAAGTTTCAAAGAAGCGTTCCGTAGCTCTGCAATCTCAGAGATTGGTTGGACACTTCCACCGCCAAAATTATGGGTATTTTCAATTGCAATCGCAGTCGTGGATACGAGATATGGACCGGAGTTCGGCTTTGCAAGGAGCATTGCATCTGATGCTTTTAGTAAGCCACGCTCGGCTAACCACGTTCGAGTCGTGATTCCGCTAAAGACTGCAGCCGCTCCCAGTTCTGCGCGCGCAATGTGTGAGTTTGTTTCGCAAATCAGCTCTTCGCCAGGTGAGACCAACATTCGAATAGCTAATTGATTGGCTAAGGAACCTGTGGGCGTAAAGACTGCCGCTTCTTTACCGAAGAGCGCAGCAACCCTTTCTTCCAGAGAGTTGACAGTTGGATCATCGCTATAAACATCATCGCCAACAGGTGCTTGCGCGATCGCAGCACGCATTTCAGGCGATGGTCGCGTGACGGTATCTGACCTAAGGTCAATCACATGATCCTGATGTGTCATGAGCAGATAATCTCAGGCTTGAGAAGAAGTTGAAACTCGAGGCTGCACAATCGCCAGCATTGCAATAAGCACCAGCCCGCCTCCAAGAGCGAGTCGCCAAGTGAAAGGCTCCATTCCATACATCACGGAGAAGAGCGCACCGAAAACGACCTCCATCGTCAAGATGACTGCAACTTTTGTCGTGGAGATTCTGGCTTGTGACCAGGTTTGGATGACAAAAGCGAACGCTGTAGCAAAGATCGCAGTAAAGAGAATTACGCCCCACACCTGATTATCTGGGGGAGCAACGTATCCGTTGAGCGTTGCAGGAACTGATGCGAGTAATGCGCATCCAATTAATTGCATCACAGTAAGTGCATAGGCATCAAAATTCTTACTCCAGGAACCCAAGAGAATGATATGAACTGCAAAGAGGATCGCTGAGATGAGAACAAAGATTTCACCAACTCCAACGCTCCACCCCTTTACAGACAATATTCCAAGCCCCAAGACGGCAAGAAAAACATAACTCCACATCACTTTTGTGAGCCGCTCTTTGAGGAATATTGAGGCTAGTAACGGAGTAGCGACAACATAGAGTCCAGTGATGAAACCTGTTATTGCTGGAGTTGTGCGCTCGAGTCCGAGAGTTTGAAAGATATATCCAGAACCAAGGGCCATTCCAATGATGAGCCCTTTACTGACTAGCTCCCTAGAGAATTGTCGGATTATTTTTGGCTTCAGTGCAATCATGGCGGCGGCTGCGACAATGAAGCGAGAGGTTAAGAAGCTATACACATCCTGCTGATCGAGAATATCTTTCATCCATACGAAAGAGATTCCCCACATCGCCGATACTGCGAGAAGCGCCCAAGGCGCTAATTTCATCTGCATTATTTATCGCGCATCTTTCTCAATAGCGCAACTTCTTTGCCATGTTCAGGTTCTTCTCCAGGAGTTTCCAAAATTAGCGGTGCATTTGCAACGGCCGGATGCGCTAACAATTCTTCGAACGGCTTCACTCCAATTTCGCCATCTCCGAGATTTTGATGTCTATCTTTGAGGGAACCCAGAACATCCATGGAATCATTGGCGTGGATAAGTTGAATGCGTTCTGAGCCGGCGACGTCGACAAGCAAATCTATGGTCTTAGTCATCCCGCCCTTAGATTTAATGTCGTGACCCGCGGCAAAGACATGGCAAGTATCGAGACAGACACCGACTTTAGGATGCCATTCCAGCGCTTCGAAGTATCGTGTTAAATCATCAAGTTTTTTTACCAGAGATTGACCTTGACCAGCGGTCGGTTCGAGTAAGAGCCATGGATCTTGATCATCGAGTTTTTCGAGAATCGGCATCATTCCATCATGAATCTGTTTCCATGCTTGCTTAACATGACTCTCATCAACTGCGCTACCGGTATGGATCACTACGCCAAGTGCTTTGATATCACGACCGCGCTTTAAAGAATAAGCTGTCGAAGCAAGCGAGTTTTTATAAGTGCCTTCAGTTGGTGAACCTAAGTTAATGAGAAAAGGCGCGTGGACATAAGTTTCGATGTTTAGTGTTGCAGCCTTCTCCACAAATGCGGCATCCGCATCTCTATTTGCTTCTGGCATCGCCCAACCTCGTGGATTAGAAGCGAAGACTTGAATTGCCTCTGCCTTGATGGTTTGGGCATATTCAATAGAACGCTTCGCCATTCCACCAGAGGTAGGAACATGCGCGCCGAGACGCGGTTTGCGTTGGAGCGATTGATCAGATTTCTTGGCTGATGGCGGCACTCAATCACCCTACAGTGATTGTGATGGTAGAGCCACGCTTAACCTTCGTTCCTACCGCAGGGGAGATAGTTTTCACTAGTTTCTTCTCCCAATTCCTAATATTCGGCTTCTTAACTTTGAGTCCGAGATCTTCAATTACTTTTATCGCTTCTCCTGCCTTCATGAGTTTGATATTTGGAATTACCACGAACTCCGAACCTTTGGAAACAAGCAGGGTAATCGTGCTGCCCTTATCAGCCTCTCCAGCTCCTGGTGTTTGGCTTATGACCGCTCCGATAGGCATAACTTCGCTATAAACGTATTTTGTTTTTACTTCAAAACCCTCATCTGTAAGTTCATTGAGGGCCTGTTCACCGCTCTTGCCCTTGTAATCCGAAAGCGCAATCTGTTCAATTCCTAAAGAAATATATATTGTTACTTGACTCTCTCGCTTCACGCGTTCCCCGGCAACAGGTTCAGATCTCATGATGAAGCCTTTAGGAAACTCAGTTGAGTATTCCTCTTTGATTTCACCTATGACGAGTTTGTTCTCTTTTAATTGTTGTTCAGCAACATCTTGCTTAAGGCCCTGGAGATTAGGAACTGCGTAACGCTCCTTACCTTTCGAAAGCGTCACATCGACAGATCCGCTTGGAGAGACTCGACCGCCGCCTGCAGGATTTGAAGTAATGATTTTTCCTTCGGGGATTTCTTCGCTGAATTCCTCGGTAGCCACATCAAGGTTAAGTCCCAAATCTTTTAGCGTTGCAGTTGCTTCCTTGACTGTTAATCCTGCAAGTGAGGGAACAACTACTTTTGAACCAGGTCCAACAAGTCCATACCAAACCCCGACTCCGATGAGAATCGCTATTAGTGCTGCAATTCTGCGATTACGTTGAACGCGAGATGAGAGCTTTTTCTTAGTTGAAGCGGTCTTTTCCTTTTTCACAGGGCTCTCCTCTTGAGGCGTTACAGCAGTTGATTTTGACTTCTTATCTTTAGTTGGAGTTTTAATCGGTAAGGGAGGTAAATCCAGTTCAAGGCTGAGCTGTCGCTTTCGAGGATCTAATTTCTCCGAGAGTTCTCGAATTCGTTCCAACAGGACGCCAGCATCTTTTGGTCTTTTGTCTGGATCAATATCTGTTGCACTCAAAACAAGTGAATCGACATCTGAGGAGAGTGAACTATTGATTGTAGAAGGTGCGGGAACTCTTTCATTTACATGTCGAATTGCAATCTGAACTGGATCATCGCCCTGATAGGGCTTCTGTCCAGTGAGAACTTCGAATAAGACAATTCCAAGCGAATACACATCGCTCCTGGCGTCAGCAACTCCACGCTGTACCTGTTCAGGGGAGAGGTAAGAGACACTGCCTAAAATCACACTTGATTCTGCGGTCATGGTATTTCCCAATAAAGCGCCGCGTGCCAAACCAAAGTCTGCAATCTTTATGCGACCTTCGGTAGATACCAGAATATTTTCAGGCTTGATATCGCGATGAACGATTCCTAATTTATGGGCAGCAGCAAGTGCACTTGCAACAGGTGTCATAATTTGTAACGCCCGCTCCACAGAAAGCGCGCCTTGCTCATGCAAATAATCTCGCAGCGTTGCGCCTTCAACAAGTTCCATCACGATGAAGACACATGGTGCTCCACCCTGATTCCAGCCCTGATCCAGAACAGAGACGATATTTGGATGCGACAAAGAAGCAGCTGCTTTTGCTTCCCGAATAAATCGCGTTACAAACTGTTCATCCTGCGCCAAGTGAGGATGCATAACTTTCACTGCGACGTGTCGATCGAGTCTCAAATCTAGCGCTGCATAGATTGTGGCCATACCGCCCGAAGCAACTATTCGAGTGAGCTGATATCGCCCATCAATGACTTCGCCGGTTAAGTCTGACACGTAGAGATTTTAGATGAAGCGCTTCCCATCAATGCGGATAGTCGCACAATCGCGAGTGTTGTCGCGCTGAAAGTGTTCGCTTTCACGCATTTGCCAAACTCTCATCTCCGTTTCCAAGTAATCCCCATCTCTCTGTAAAACACGGGCTAAGCCAATTTCAGGTTCGATATCAATCCAAATTAATTGATCGAGATACTTGCGAATGACTTTTTGTCCTGCGCCAACCCCCTCCAGAATCAGTAGGTCCGGCGCATCAATTCGAAGATACTCGCCGAAGCGATTATGAATCCAATCATATTTTCGATACTCAAACGCTTTGCCTTCAAATGCTGGGGCAACAATATTGTTTTCTAAAGTTCGAGTAAGAGTTGACGTGAGCGCATTTTCCCATCCCGCATAAAGATCATCCATATGAACCACTGCGACTTTTGAATTATCTAGACGATTCTGGATTCGAGAAGCCAGCGTTGATTTACCTGCTCCAGCGGGACCATCAATGGCAATTATTCGACAGGGATTATTTCGGCGATCACCAGAATTTATTAATTGGATAATTGCAGAGAGTGATAGTTGTTCCATTGCGGGATTTAGGCGACCTTAGAAGTTAGGGCAAGCCATCGATACCAACCAAAACCTGCGATGATTGTGAAAACTCCATAGAGAACGGATGTAAACCAATATCCTTGATTGGCATAGTGATATGTTCCAAATGCATCTATCACTAACCAGAGAATCCACGTTTCATTTCTTTGAAGCACCATAACAACTTGTGCAATAGTGCTGGAAACTAAAAGAAATGAATCGGGCCAGGTAGCGGCCGCACCGATGTCGGCCAAAGCAGGTGCACTCACAAGCCACAGAGTTACAAGAAGGATCGACCACAGCGTGCGCTCCTTTATCGCCATATATCGTGGTTCAGCTCCAGAAGCTTTCCAACCAAACCAACCCCATATTGCTGCTGCAATGAATACGAACTGCAGGATCGCGCTGGCGTAAAGATCTACTTGATAGAAGAAGAGTGCATATAACGCGCTGCTCAACAACCACCATGGCCAGGTAATTCGTGCGCCAAGAGCGCCTAGGAAAACAGCAATGAGAGAAGTGAGAACTGAGACAAATTCAAGATATGTGACGTCATAACCCCACGCAGTGAAGAAAACCGACATTGTGCTCCCTTCCAATTCGCATTACCGAACTGGTCTAGCGGTCGACCTCGAAAGGTCCTCTCAGCCAACTTTTGGCTCCCGATGAAACGAAACATTAGCATAAGGCGTGCTCAAGTTCAGTTACTTTGCGATGCTTCTCTTCACGGTCATCGGATCCTTCTGGTTAGAAGTAGTATTCAAAGTTGGCGTTTTACGGCGTATGAAACGAGCGCTCCTTAGCATCATTCCTGTAGCAATTACTTTTCTTGCCTGGGATTACTACGCAGTGCGCTCAGGACATTGGTTTTTTGATATGAGCCAAGTTGTTGGTATCTATGGACCTTCAGGAATTCCACTCGAAGAGTTCCTCTTTTTCTTTATTGTTCCTCTTGCGGGGTTGATGACAATTGAAGCGGTTCGCGCTGTAAAAAAGCATTGGATTTTCGGAGATGAACAATGACCTACACACAATTGGCGCTATTGATGACAGTGTTCGCGATTTTATTTGATCTCTTTGTGACGCGCTCAAAGATGGTGACTCGAAAGAGTTTTTGGAACGCCTACTCGATCATGCTTTTCTTTCAACTCATAACTAATTGGTGGCTAACTTCACGAGGCATACTCACTTACGACGAAGATGTAATTATCGGAACACGGATCGCAGCTGCGCCTATCGAAGACCTATTCTTTGGTTTTGCGATGATTACATTGACAATTTCACTTTGGATTTACTGGGGTAAGAAAGGTGTTCAGCGCAACTAACGCGCGGCTAGCGCCTGAAGCCATGCAGGAAAGGCTACGGATGCGCGTCTGAAAGTCGAAGTCTTGGCTCGCTTTTCAAAAACGTTGTAATCGATCTTCTCTACTTCATCAACAATTCCGCAATACAACT
>CAZZMU010000001.1:36079-38646 GCA_964655345.1 uncultured Clavibacter sp. | reverse complement strand
CTAGTAACGGTGAGATCCATGGCCATGGAGTGTAGAAAAGCCTCAAAGTATGAAATGGGGATCTTGAATCGTTGGACTGTGTCAACGAGAGCTCGCCCAATATGGTCATGACTTCTACCATTGGCAATATCGTGCAAAAGTTGATCGCTCCAACGTCGAAGTACATCACTTTTCTCCGTAGGAGAGAGTGTCGAAGAGAGATCATCAACGATTTCATCGGCATAACGTGCAAAGCCGTACAGTGCATGCACATGAGGACGTTTTGCTTTAGGCAGAAGCAGCGTGGCTAAATAATATGTTTTGCCATGTAATGAGTTAAGTCGTTTACATTCCTTATAAGAATCTCGGAGCGCAGAATCGGTAATGCCTGCGGCAGTTAATTCGTCCATAGTTAACGAACAGGTCCAACGATTCTTTCCGCAGCCAGGCGACCGGAGATAAGAACCATAGGGACTCCGACGCCAGGCTGAGTTCCACTGCCTGTGAACACAACATTCTCAAATCCGGCTGCCATGTTTCGTGGTCGGAAAGGTCCAGTCTGGAAGAAAGTGTGCGCACTGGCGAATGGAGCGCCACGTTCGAGTCCCATTGCTTCCCACTCTAGAGGAGTTGTTACATGTTCGACTTCTACTGAGTTAGCAAAGTCGGAGTAGCCGCGCTCTTCCATAGTTCTGTACATCTGGTCTTTGTAAACATTCTTCATCTTCTTCCAATCAATATCAGCGTCGAGATTGGGAGTAGGGAAGAGAATGTAATAACTATGTTTATTTTTTGGAGCAAGAGAAGGATCATCTTTTGAAGGAACCGTCACAAGCAAACTGGGATCAGTCATTAAAGTGCGCTTTTTGATGAGTTCATCAAAGACGCCATCCCATGATTCTCCAAAGTGGATATTGTGATGGGCGAGGTGGTCATAGCTCTTGGATGACCCTGCCAAGATAGTCACACACGAAGGTGAGTAATTCAAACGTTTAATTGAAAGTGGAGTCTTGCCAAGCAGGTCGCGCCATGCCACAGGCAAATCAGGATTAAGTACGACTACATCACATTCGATTCGCTCACCGCTAGAAGTAATGACTGCTGAGGCTCTAGCGCCACGCTTCTCAATCTGATCAACTGTTGTGCTGTATTTGAAAGTTACACCATGTTTTTCTGCTGCTGCAGCGAGCGCCCTCGGGACTGCATGCATTCCACCCTTAGGAAAGAAGACTCCATTTACAGAGTCCATGTATGCAATCACGGCGTATATAGCAAGTGCTTGTTGTGGCGAGACTCCCGCATACATAGCTTGAAAGGAATAAACCTTCTGAGTTCGTGGATCTTTAAGAAATTGAGAGACCTTTGGAGCTAGACGGCGGAAACCTCCGAGTGCGATTAATCGCGCGAGATTCGGGGTTAATAGATTGAAAGGAGTATCGATATTCTTATCGATGAAATCATTCATTTCATACTTATAAAGCTTCGTGACGAAATCTACGTAACGTCGGTAGCCCATTGCTTCATCGGCTCCGATTACTTTTTCGATTTCGGCTTCCATTTGTGATGTATCAGCATGTACATCAAGTTGTGAACCGTCAGCATAAAAAGCGCGATAAAGCGGTTGAAGTGGAATAAGTTCAAGCCAATCTTCAAGCTTTTCTCCGACACAACTCAGCGCATCATTGATGAGATCTGGCATCGTAAGAACAGTCGGTCCCGTATCAAAGGAGTAGCCCTCTTTATTAAGGAGGCCATTTCGTCCGCCAGGAACGGATTCACGTTCAATCACCGTGACTTTTCGGCCAGCTCCCGCAAGTCGCAAAGCGGTACTCAATCCTGCAAGCCCAGCGCCAACAACAATGACGTGATCGGTTTTACCTTTTACTGTACGCAAATTAGACGCTCCGTTGAGTGGCTATTACTGACATTTCCTCTAGAACTGCGCGAATCTTCTCGTCGATGGGAGATTGTCGCAATGCAGAAATAGATTCCTGAGTCAAGGTTGTGATGAGCTTCTCAACTTCATCAAGGGCTCCGGTTTTTATAATGATTTCTTGGACTTGAGCAACATCGCTTTCGGCAAGCAGGGAATTTCCCAGAGCTTCAGTCATTGTATTTCTCTGTGATTGATCCGCATTCTCCATTGTGACGGCAATCAAAACAGTTCGCTTTCCTTCGCGAATATCATCGCCAGCGGGCTTGCCTGTAACTTTCGGATCACCAAAGACTCCAAGTACATCATCTCTTAACTGGAAGGCTTCACCAAGTGGCAGTCCAAATCGAGAATATGATTCGTTAAATTCTGGCTTGCCGGCAAGGGCCGCACCAAAGTGCAGCGGTCTTTCAATCGAATACTTCCCGGATTTAAATCGTGCAACTTTGAGTGAGCGCTCGACGCTTGTGGTGGCCAGCGCACCTTCAAGCACGTCAAGATATTGTCCAGCCATCAATTCATCACGCATATCGGAGAAAACATCTTGAGCGCTAATGAATTCTTCACGACTTATTCCAGATTCCACCAACAAACGATCTGCCCAAACCAGAGCTAAATCTCCAAGCAAGATTGCAGACGCCAATCCAAATCTTTC
>CAZZMU010000001.1:0-35979 GCA_964655345.1 uncultured Clavibacter sp. | reverse complement strand
CAGACGCCAATCCAAATCTTTCAGAGTCACCTTTGTAAGACTGATCATCATGAAGCGATTGGAATAATTTGTGAATTGCTGGTTTATTGCGTCTGGTATCTGAACCATCCATCACATCATCATGAATCAGAGCACAGACGTGAACTAGTTCTAGTGCGGTGCAAGCGCGCTTAACTTCGTGGCGAGGGGAGGCTCCAGTCCCTAAATATCCCAAGTACGCAAAGATGGGCCGAAATCTTTTACCACCGTCTGTGATGAAATCGCTCATAGCGGAGGCAACTGGTTGAAGTTCAGAACCAATGTCCGTCAGCGCTCGACTTCTAGCCTTGGTAAATTCATGAAGAATCGAATCTATTGAAGCTCGTAACTCGGTTAATTCTTGAGAAGCCACGGCGCAACGGTACCCTCCCGCTATATGTCTAGCGCGCCCACATTCTCAGTCGAGTTCTTTCCGCCCAAAGATGAAGTGGGCGAAACTCGCTTATGGAACGCTGTTGCTGCTCTCAATGAGGCGGCGCCTGATTTCGTCTCTGTGACATACGGCGCCGGGGGATCTTCTCGTGATCGAACAATTAGATGTACTACCGAAGTAACCTCACGCACAGGTATTCCCACCATTGCTCACTTAACTTGTGTTGGTTCGAGCAAAATTGAATTAAAGAATATTTTGAATCAGTACGCGTCATCAGGAATCAAATCAATTCTTGCACTTCGTGGCGATCCTCAAGGTGGCCCGCGTGCTCCATGGGTTCACACAACTGATGGCTTTAATCATTCTGATGAACTTGTTTCTTTGGCAGCCACTGAAGGTTTTGAGGTTGGTGTTGCAGCGTTTCCTGATGGACACCCAGCATCGCTAGGAAATTTCAAACAAGATATCGATGTCCTTCTCGAGAAAGAACGCCGAGGCGCAACTTTTGCGACCACTCAATTCTTCTTCAAGGCGGAACGGTATTTCCATCTGGTGAGGCAATTACAAGAACGTGGTTCGCGCCTCTCGATATATCCCGGTGTACTTCCGATTACAAACGTATTGCAACTGAAAAGAATGGCGGAACTTTCTGGAACACCCATTCCTTCCGAAATAGAAGATCGGATTGGTTCTGTCGAGAATGATCCACAGAAAGTTCGTGAGATCGGTATCGAGGTGGCTGCTTCCTTGTGCTCTGAGCTCCTGGATTTTGGAGTTCCTGGAATACATTTCTACACAATGAACTCAGCGAAATCGACGCTAGAAATTGTGAAACGCATCGGACTTAGACCATGAAGCAAGTGATGAATCGAAGTGATTTTTTTCAGCAATGGAGTTCACTACACGGTAATGCGAAAATTACTGGGGTAGTCCGCGCCTGGCTCACAGTAAGTTATAAGACTTGTCGGATCCTCCTTAAATTACGGCTCACTCCTAATTCACTCACGCTGCTGTCGCTGATATTTGCTGCCCTGTATCTGAATTACATCGCCACGGACTGGGCTATTGCTTTCTTAGTGTTATCACTTATGGCAGACGGCCTTGATGGGACTTTAGCGATAATTTCTCATCGAATCACTCGATTTGGCGCCGCTCTGGATTCCATAGTTGATCGAGTCGTAGAGGCGCTATGGGTTATTGGTCTGTATCAACTTGGTGCGCCATTGATCTGGGTATTGATTGCATGGGTGGCTTCATTTACTCAGGAATATTTGCGAGCTCGTGCTGGCGGTCTTGGAGTTCATGAAATTGGAGTTGTGACAATTTCTGAAAGACCAATCCGAGCTAGCATGATTTTTATCGTCTTGATAGGTCGAAGTTTTGATATTCAAATAGCAGAATCAGTTTCCATTATCTGGGCTGCTATACAAGTTATCTCAGTTTTTACAGTTCTACGCTTTCTTCGACCGCTACTGCGACAATCTCAGCGCTAATTCCCACTAGTGGTAATCCGCCACCTGGGTGAGCAGAACCTCCTACACAGTATAAATTCCTTATCGGTGACCTATTTTTTGCGCGCAGGAAGGCTGAGCGAACACCATTGCTAGAGGTTCCGTAAATAGACCCACCTGGGGCATTAGTACTACTTTCTAAATCTGCGGGAGTTCGAATCTCACAAACTTCCAACCTGGAGCGAATCTCTAATCCCTTCTTCTCTAGTAAATCAATGATGTGTTCTGCATAAGTTTCCTTCAATCCTGGTTTTGTCCAATCACAACCATGGAGCGGTTCATGTCGAGGCGTATTTATTAAAACAAACCAACTTTCATGTTCGTCATCAGGCCTCATGGCGTTATCGTGAGGATTGCAGATATAGATGGCTGGATCTGGCACCGGCTCTTTTCTCTCAAAAATTGCATCGAACTCATCGTCATAGTTCTCAGGGAAATAAACTGTGTGATGATTGAGATCGGACTTTCCTTTTAAGCCTAGTAGCAGACTGAACCCTGATAGTGAGGGAGTAGATTTAGAAAGGGAACGACGTGGCGATCTAGTTTGAGGTAGTGGGTCAACAAGCTGGTTATAGACTAAATGAGCGTCAGCATTAGCAATAACGATATCGGCTGAAATCACATCACCGTTAGATAATTCAATCCCCGAAGTAATGCCATTTTCAACAATAATCTTTTTCACTCTTGTATTCAGATGAAGATCTACACCAAGATTTCGGATACGTTCTTCAAGCGCGATAGGCAGCCGTCCCAGCCCTCCTTCGATATGCCACGCGCCAAACGCCTCTTCAACGAAAGCAATGGTCAATAACACAGCTGGAACTTTTCTGGGATCTGAACCAGTGTACGTTGCATATCTCTCGATAATTTTTCGCAGATAAGGATTCTTCGTATAGGTAGCGGTAAGAGCTCTGAGTGACTTAAATGGAGCAATAGTCTTCAAAT
Source organism: uncultured Clavibacter sp. (assembly GCA_964655345.1). Lineage (GTDB taxonomy): Bacteria > Actinomycetota > Actinomycetes > Nanopelagicales > Nanopelagicaceae > MAG-120802. The sequence goes on along the minus strand of CAZZMU010000001.1, from coordinate 33,111 downwards.
CTTTTATGAATGTAGGTCGCTGCAAGAATTGGAGGGGAGACCGTAACTCACCCTCGATGAAAGATTCTCGCGAAGCTTCCCACATCGATTCAGCGCGTTGAAGCAATGCGTGCCAATTGCGTCCCGCTTCTTCTCCCAAAACTTCCGATATCGCCGAAACCGTACCGTTGTGAGAGAGATTGGGAAAAACTATCTTTGTACCATCATGGAATATATATGTAAACGCTGGATCTACTGGCTGAAGTTTGAGAACGTGTTCAAGTCTCGTGCCAGTTTTTAAAAATAGATCTCGATAGACCGCGGGTAACGTTAGAAGCGATGGACCAGTATCGAATGTGTAACCAGCAAAGTTCTCTGTCCGACATTTTCCGCCAGCAAAACTTGAGGCTTCAAAAATTGAGACGCTATGACCTTTTTTCGCTAAGCGAGCCGCAGTCGCAAGTCCGCCCATTCCTGCGCCCACGATGACGATCTTCTTAGGTGATTTCGTTGGCCGGTGATGGCTCATACCGTTCTGCCTCGCCACTGAAGAGTTCCATTCATCTTCCGGTACCACGAAAGAGCGATGAGGAAAATCCAGAGAGCTGCACTGAATGGATGCAGAAAAGCGGTGCTTAACGTCGATCGAGTTTTCACGCCTACAAGAATTCGAGTTCCTACTACGGCAAAGTAACCGAACCAACCATTGAGGTTTCCCGAAAGTCCTGAAAGTAGTGGGTAAATTGACGTGAGTATTAGGAGTAGGGAAGCAAATAATGCGCCAAGTGGATTTCCGAATGCACGCCATTGCGACTTCGAATAACCTTCAAAGAGTTCTTTTGGCTGCGAGTACATTCGACATTCTGCAATCGCTGATGCTTCGGCTACATGGCCCTTAAAGCCAGACTTGATCAGGGAGCGAGCGAGTTCTAGATCATCTAAGACCTCATTCTTGATTGACTCGTGTCCTCCTGACTTAATGTAAGCCGCCTTAGCAACTATAAAAAATTGGCCATTAGCGACAATCATTGATGGCTTTCTTAGATTCTCAGCTAGACGAAGTGGCAGAGTTGAAAACCACGACCACTGCAGAAGAGGTTGAGCTAAGCGCTCGATAAATGAGATTGCTATTTGTCGTGGATATGGAGAGATAAAACTCCACTTCCATCGATTCATAGAATGAATGGAAGAATTCACTGCTAGAGGATGGAGACGGACATCAGCATCAACAAAAACCAATATCTCACCATGAGATCTCAATGCGAGTTGGTGACAGGCAAAATTCTTTCCCAGCCATCCATCAGGTAACTGCTCGCCATCAATGTAACTAAATCGCGGATGAGAAATGCTTTGAAGTATTTTTTCGGTGCCATCGTCAGATCCGTCATTAAGTGCAATCACCTCATAATCATTCAGGCGGTTCTGATGTAGGAGACTCTCGATTACTTCACTCGCGTTTGTGGCTTCATTTCGCAGCGGAACTAGAATCGAAACTGAGGAAGTTACATCCTCAAGATTTTGGGCTGAAATGCGCCTCACCAGCAGAAGATTGGAGAGGCAGATTCCGGCTATAAACAAAACAAGTAGCGAAGAAATCCCTTGAGCCCAATCAAGCATTAGTCTCGACGGCCAAACTTCACGGAAATAAAATAGCTAATGACAATCAAGCCAAGAGATATTCCACCAATGAAAGCGACTCCGGGGCGATCAAAATAAAATAGATTCGCAATCACGCCACCAATCCAGGTCCAAGCTAGAAAGAATTCTGGAACGGCTCTGCTGTAACCAAGAGAGCGACGTTCTTTTGGCAGAGCGATGTTGAGTAACGCCATTAAACCCATTCCTGCGAGCAACCAACCAAAGGCATTAGAGAGCGGTATTTCTGGTTGGAATGGAACTGTTCTTCCAGAAATCTCCCACGTCCACCGACTTGCTGAAACCATCTGTGGATCGAGGAATAAATCCCATGCCATTAATCCATAACCACCGACAAGGAATACCAATTTCGGTGCCAGCCTGCGCGCCGCAATGAAAATTGGATGGGCCATCATCACCCAAGCAAAAGGCACGACAAGCGGAACACCGTAAATCTGATAACCCAAGGTTGGCGAATATTCATAGCTTCCGAACGGCCATGTTGTGCGCATTCCGATTTGTTCAATTAAGAGTGCATAAAGGAATGTGATGAACAGAAATCTCAGCGCATAGTTCCATCCATATGCGAAGAGGGCATGGAGCAACATTGCTCCTGCCGCCCAATACACGGTAGCTATCGTTACGAGTCGAAGAGTTTCGCCTTCGGCAAGTGGATAAGAAATTTGTAGCGCAAGTGCAACTGTTAAGACGGTGATTAGCAGGAAATTTTTTGTTGGAGAAATAGAGCGTCGTGCATCACGCCGAGGTCGGTAGTTGCGAATCGACATAAGGCAATTGTGCCTTACAAATCTCCTGAACTACGAGTGACCGCAAAGCGAGCGAACATCTCCTCCGCGTACCATTTTTCACGATGGGTCGCAGCGATAGCTGCTTTATGGGCCTCACCTCGATAAGCGAATTGGCGAACGGCATCTGCAGAACTCCATAAAGAGAAAGTTCCCTGAAGTCCGATTGGCGCTTCTCCAATCCCGATTGCGGCAATCAGACCATTGGAATTGTGGAGACTTGCGGTAACTGGCGGTACTGATCGCCAGAAAATCAAGTTTTTACGCCATTTAATTCGCGCACGAGTAATCGCAGCGATAGTACCGCTCCAATTCATATCCGCACTGTCAATTCCAGCAAAAGGTTCTTTTCTTGACCACAATCCATGAATCGAAATCGGAGCTAAGTCTGCAGAGAATTCCGAAAGCGCTTTTGCTCGCCATCGTTTAACTATCGCGGATTCGCGAATATCGGAGCCACTTCCCTGTTTGGTGACAATGAGAAGTCCCCACCGAACTGGATCAGCATCGCGTGGTGTAAAAGTTTCGCCTTTGCCAGCACCTAACAATTTCCAAAAGGAAATACTTTCCATCCGCCACAGAGTTATTCGATCAAGTGCCATTCGTGCGATCGCCCAGGGAATGTGGCGACGACGGATTTTCCAGAAATAAATCTGAATCATGAGGCGAGTGCGACTGTCTTCTTAATTTCATCAATGACATCTAAAGGAGAATCCCACATTGGTGCATGTCCAGTGTTGGGAAAGATGATCCACTTCGCGTGGTTAGGTGCAACCGAACGCTCTTGGCACGTTGTTGCAGGAAGCGTCCGATCTGTATCACCAAAAATTATTGTCACCGGAATTTTGTCAGGAATGAAGCTATCGAAACGTTTCATCAACATTCCATCCCAAGCTGGGTAATAACCTTCTGCCGTCGACATGGCCATCGTCGCATCAAGACAGAGTTCATAACTGAAATCTTTCCATCGTGGACTTACATCAAAAAAACCTAATTTGCGGGCCGCTTCAAAGTGAAGTGCAGTCGGCGCCAACTTCGCTGTGTAACGCGCAAGAAAGCGAGCGACCGCTGTGCCAGGGTAGCGAGCGTTATATGGGTTGAGCCATAAGCCTGCCGGAGCGATTCCGATGAGTGAGCGAACTCGATCTGGTGCAGCGCTGCTCATCTCTAATGAGACCCAACCACCAAGTGAATTACCAGCAAGATGAAATCGATCAATCCCTAATGTATTCAATTGCTCAAGAACATAAGTTCCCAATGAATGTGGATCCATAGGTTGGCCTTTGACATAGGGAGTTTTTCCATGGCCAGGTAAATCAACAGTGATGACTGTGAAATCTTGATTCAATTCATACCGGATAGGTTTCCAGGCGGTACTAGCTGATCCCATTCCATGAATGAGAACTAGCGGTTCTCCAGTTCCAGATATTTCGTGATGAAGTGGATACATCTAATCGCCAACTTTTGTGGGCGTGGCACCTGTTGCTCGTTGTAGTTCCGAAAAGCTCGTGGGAAAGACCGCGTGCGGATGTCCGGCTGCGGCCCAGACAATGTCATATTCATTGAGCGCTTCATCTATCAGAGTCGTATGGGGGAGATTGACCCATCCAACTGGAGCGACGCCGCCAACGGAATAACCTGAAACTTCTTTCACGTAATCTGCGTCAGCGCGCCCCAATGACTCAACACCAAGAAGTGAAGCAACCATTGCAGTATCAACGCGGTGACGACCAGAAGTTATGACAAGTAACGCAGTTTCGTCTGGAAGCTTAAAGACAAGGGAGGATGCAATTTGTCCAACCTGGATTCCTAGTGCGGCTGCGGCATCAGCTGCAGTACGAGCGCTGTCGGCGAGCACTGTAATTTTTCCGGGCATCTGATTTTTGTTGAGCGCTGCTTGTGCACGTTGCACAGCAGCTTTTTCTAGGACGCCATCCATAAGTAGTGATTCTAGAGAGTTGTGATGAGTTCCTTTACTAGCGACTTGATCTCATCGCGTATGGGCCGGACCGCATCAACGCCTTGTCCAGCAGGGTCATTCAATTTCCAATCCAAATATCGCTTTCCTGGGAAGAAAGGACATGCATCTCCACAACCCATAGTGATGACGACATCGGATTGTTCGACCGCCGACGTCGTAAGTACCTTGGGAATTTCCTTGCTGATGTCGATTCCTTCTTCCAACATAGCCGCTACAACCGCGGGGTTAATCGAACTAGCGGGGGCAGATCCAGCACTTCGTACCTCCACCCAATCTCCGGCAAAGTGAGTCAAATATGCCGCCGCCATTTGAGAACGACCCGCATTATGAACGCATACAAAAAGTACAGACGATCGCTTAGTCATTTTTCTCAGCTTTCCATAAAACAAGTGCAATCAGCGCACCAATGATTTGAGCAAGGATAAATGCGCCGACAGAGCTAAGTTCGATTCCAGCTGGAGCTTCGGTGAGCACTCGCGAGATTGTGACAGCGGGATTAGCAAAAGATGTTGACGAGGTGAAGAAGTAAGCCGCAAAAATCCAGAGTGGAATGAGCTTCCATGCGCTCTTTTCATTCGATGAAAGTGCGAGATAAACCAGACCGATGGTTGCGACAATCTCTCCTATAAACAGTCCGGTGCCACTTCGTTGCATTGAACTTGAGCCAATAAAGTCAGATGAAAACATTGCATTGGCTATAAGTACACCGATAACAGCACCTACAACTTGTGCGACAGAATATGAAATAAATTGTCCAAAAGTGGATTTCTTCAGCAACCACGATGTCAGCGATACGACGGGGTTGAAATGAGCACCGCTTATGGGCGCGCCGACTTTAATAATAATTGCCAATACGGAAGCCGTCACCGAAGCATTAATCAATAATCCCAAAGCCCAATCCGCCTTGAGGTATGAAGCCATAAAAGATGAACCAACAACAGCAATAAGCAAAGTTGCGGTACCGAAAAACTCGAATGACAATTTTCGTACGTTCATGTGACCACCCAGGTTTCTAGTAAGGTAAATAATGCAATGGCAAAAACGAAATATGCAAAGGAACGTTTCAATGTCACGGGGGAGAGGCGAGAACTATGGTGTGATGCGTAACGCGAGACCATGAGAGCAACGAGGGCAATAATTGAAGGAATGAGCCAATTAACTTCATCCCAATGTCTGAAGTGGGCGAAGAATCCAGTCAACGTGTTGATCATGATGATGAAGAGTGATGTTCCTGCTGCCCTAGCTGGCGCAACGTTGTAAAAGAGAATCAATATTGGAATTGCCAAGAAGCCGCCGCCGATTCCAAATAATCCAGTAAGCGCACCGATAACGAGCGAAATCACAATGAGAGCAATCGGAGAAACTTTTCGCTCAGTAGATTGTGAAGGTCCAGGAATCAACATCGAAAGACCGGCCGTGACTAGGACGAGTGCAAAACCGGTCAGCACAACTTTCTCGGGAATCTGCGGGAGAAAGTAAGCGCCAGTGAGATTTGTAGTTAGGCCAATCGCCCAAATCACGAGCGCTTCTTTAATAAGAATTTCGTTCCGCCGTAACTTTGGCAAAGCTCCTGATGCTGCCCCGACGAACACGACAATCAAAGATGCGGTTGTTGCGGCAACTGGAGTTAATCCAAAAATATAGATAAATGCCGGTACTGCCAGCATGGAACCACCGGCTCCGACATATCCGAGTACAGATCCGATTCCAATTCCACAGACGATAGCGAGCAGGATCTCCACTCTCAGACGGTATCGGTAGCGAAATGAAAAACCCCTGCGCGACTACTCGTCACACAGGGGTTTCACCCAGAATTAACTAGAGGTTAAAGAAACCTTCAGTAATAGAAGGGCCGAAGTCAACACCTGAGCCTACGAGGACAAAGATGATGAGCGCAGCGCCAGCTAGAGAAAGATTCTTGAAGAAGCTGATTGTCTCGTTCTGCTTCGCTTGTGGATCTTGAAGAGTCCAGAAGTTATGCATCATGAATGCGGAGACAATGAGGAAGATTGCAAGAAGCAGACCACCGAGGTCTGCATAGACGCCGAGAGCGACGTAGAGGCCACCGATGACGAGCATCAGGCCTGTGACGATGACCGAGAGTTTGGCAGCGGGGACTTTCTTGAATTGCGCGTAGCCAGTCATTGCTTCGAGTTTGGTGAGGTGAGCGATACCTGAGTTGATGAAGAGGAGCGCGAAAAGTACGCGACCAATCACAAGGAGGATATCCATGAGTTCCTTTCGTAGGGGTACAGAATTAGTTGAAGAATAAACCAATTTTATTGAAATTTCAACTAAATCGGCGTGTCGGCAAAGAAAAACCGCGCCCCAGGTGAGGCGCGGTTTTTCTCTAGTTTGTTAGTTAGCCAACTTTGGTGATGCGGCCATCAGCCTTAGGAGTCTGAGTGACTCGCTTTGCGGCAAGATCAGCCTTAATTCCGTCTACCAAAATATCTAGCAGCAATTTGCCAGGGAATTTAGCGGTAGAAGGATTGAGCATCGTGTAACCGTCGCCACCGTAAAGCATAAAGTCATTGGTAGCTACGGTGTAGGTCTTAGCATCCTTAGCGATCGCAGTCCCATCAACTCGTGTTACAGCAGTAATTCTGGAACCAACTGCTTTCGTTGAGTCAAATGAGAATTTAAATCCGGAGATCTGTGGGAATCGACCACCAGATGGGAATTGCGAGACACCATTTTCAAGTGCAGCCCACAGTTGAGTTCCGGTAATCGTTGCAACAGCAACTGAGTTACCGAATGGGAGTACTGAGATTGCGTCTCCTAGGGTCACATCAAATGGACCAGTAGCTCCTGCACCAGGGCGCTTATAAGTTGCATCAACAACTTTGTAGGTTGCGGCTGGGAAGGTATCGCGTAGACCGCCACCATTCGTAAGAGCAAAGTCAGTCTTCAATTCCTTCTTCATCAAATCAGCTAAATAGTTACCCATGGGAGTTTCACCAGAGCGTTCGACCGCTGGTGATCCACCACGTGGGAACAAGTCAGAGACTTGACCAATCTTTACGTCAAGCTTAGAAACAAGTTGATCCTTGTATTTCTTTACAAGTGCTGCAGCGGTCGCATCAGGAGTCAATTTCGAAATCGCAGATGTTGTGACGTTTTCGATTGAGGTTCCGACAACTTTGTTGTTACCAGGATTGAGACATACCTGAACCCGGTTATAGGAAACGCCAGCGTTGGGAACTTCCGCTACCAACGTGGTGTTTGCACGGGCATTTGCGGCAGCATTAACGCTGCTGTAGAGCTGGTGGCTGTGACCTCCGAAAATAACGTCGGCACCCTTAATGCCTTTAGCGATATTGATGAGATTGCCTTTAGCGACACCATCGGCATTCTCAGACCAACCTTCGTGAATGAGAGCGACGACAAGATTTGCGCCCGCAGCTTTGGCATCAACAATTGCTTTGTTTACGCCAGCTACGGTGTTGGAGATCGCAATAGTCTTTTTCGCTCCTGATGCATCGGTGTAGTCGAGGTTGCCAGGGAATACAACTTCTGGAGTTTCTTCAGTATTAGCGCCTACAACACCAACTTTGATATCGCCGCGATCAATAATGACATAGCTCTTTGCTGATTTTGTACCAGACTTCAAAGGCTCAAGTGAGCTGTAGTTTGAGGCAACCCACTGAAAATCAGATAGCCCAATTACTTTCTGAACATGTGCAAGGTTGCGATCGTGTTCATGATTACCAAAAGTCGATACATCGAACTTCATTGAGTTCATTGATTCAACTGTTGGAATTTCTTCGAATTGGCTTGAGATTGCTGGAGCCGCACCAAAGTTATCTCCGGTTGAGAGAGTAAAGGTTGAAGCTACTGCTTTGCGATCTGCAGCAAATGCAGTCGTGAGCAGAGCAGTTCCAGCATTTGTTGAAGTTCCTTCAATTGCACCATGGAAGTCGCTGAGTTGGAGTAATTGAATATTCTTCAAAGATGAACGTGAAGCCTTTGCAAGACTTGTTGCGGTAAATGTTGTTGCCCATTTTGCAGGAGCGGAGAATCCGTAGGCGTTGACAGCTTGAACTGTGACATTGGCGGATGTTTGGCCTTCAAGAACTGGCAGAGTTACTGATCCTGTTGTGTTAGCAGGAAGAATTACCGGGCATGAACCTTGCCCAGCGCTAACAACATAATTTGTAACTGCAGGACTTGCTGTGACGGGATTGAACCGAACTTGGATTCCCTTGTTGGTTACATATGCCCGAACGATGGATGGCGCTGCAGGAACTGCGTATGCATCAGCGGCAGTAACCTGCGGGGAAGTGAGCACCACGAGTGCGGAAGTCGAAAGTGCGAGGGCGCTTACGACAGATGAGATTCGAAGGCGGAGGGAGCGACCCTGGGCCTTTGAGGTGGATGTATGAGTGATCACGGGCGGATACTCACACAGGATGTAGGCCAATCGCGTAACGCGAGAGTGTGGCGCGGGTGTCGCTTTGGTAACGGTTTAGGTCGCTTGTGCCGTGTCGGGGGACCTCGCTAGAGTTCGAACAAATGTTCGAAAATCTAGATACCCCGCGCCCCGAAATCTTTCTGGCTGGCGGTGAACCGATCGAGTTCACCCACAATGGCCAGCGTTTTCGGATTCATTCAATCCTCTCTTCGTGGCATGAATCTGGTGGCTGGTGGAACCGCGCTAGCGATGGTTTCTTTCGGCCCGATGATGGTTCACGAATTCTCTGGAGAGTCGAGGCTGCTCCTATCGGCGTAATGAAAACTTTTGAAATAGAACGTCTTGAATCAGTTCCCGATTTGTCTGCGAGCCCAAACCCTTATGGCCAACCCCCTTTTAACTTGTGGCGTATTCGTCCCACATCTCGTCCTGCATAACTTTTTTACGCCATGAGCTTTACTCATCTTCATCTTGCTAGCGGCTTCTCATTTAAATATGGCACAACCCTGCCACATCTTTTAGTCGAACAAGCCCGCGAATATGGAATGGATTCTTTAGCTTTGACTGATCGCGATGGCTTAGCTGGCGCAATTCGCTTCACCCAGAGTTGTATCGAAAATCAGATTGCTCCGATATTAGGAGTTGATATCGAGTACGAAAATCAAACTCGCATGACTCTGATTGCAACTCCTGGCGAAGGTTGGTCATCTCTTATAAGGATTGTTACCGAACTTAAGAGATATGGCGCACCATGTAATCTCGCATTTCTTCAAGAACACTCGCGCTACACAACTCATCTTCTCGCTCTATACGGCCCTGACTCTGAGATTGGTCGTGCTCTTACTTCGCGCCGCTACGATAAATCTCTTGCTCTCTTTAACTCAACTCGCGAACTATTCCTCGACCAAGCAATCGAATGCGTCTCACATCTGGTTTATGGCGATGGACCAAAATCTACGATTCATGCCGCTCGGATGTTGGGCTTTGCGCGTGACCATGATTTCCCTGCAGTTCTCACTAATGCAGCTCGGATGCGCACTCGTGAGGATGCACCCGTTGCTGACGTTCTTGATGCCACGCGCCATTTACTTCCACTTCACAAGAACATCATCGAACGCAAGAACGCAGAAGCCTTCCTTAAATCAACAGAAGAGATGGAATCGCTTGCTGAAAAAATCTCACTTGCTGCGGGGGAGCGGCGTTGGAAGAAGTTACTCAACACCACTCACGAATGGGCTGACCGGGCTCGATTATCGCCACGCGACGATATCGGCATTGGTTCGATCCATTTGCCTGAGCCTCATGTAGTAGGAGCGCGCGATCACCACGAACTCACTGCCCAACTTCGCAATCGAGCAACAGCTGGCATCGACTGGAGATACGGCCACTCTCGCCCTGATGTTCACGAACGTCTCGAAAAAGAACTCTCCATCATCGAGCATTTGGGGTACGAGTCTTATTTCTTAACCGTTGCTGACATCACCGATCGCGCTCGCGCTAGTGGAATTCGAGTCGCAGCTCGCGGTAGCGGCGCTGGTTCACTGGTCTGTCATCTCTTAGGTATTTCTGGCGTTGAACCTTTATCACTTGGACTATTGATGGAACGTTTCTGTTCTCCGCTACGTAGCGCACTTCCTGATATTGATATCGATGTTGAATCAGCGCGACGTCTTGAGATCTACGACCAAGTCTTCGATGCTTATCAAGAGCGGTGCGCAACGGTTGCGATGTTCGATACTTACCGTGCTCGCCACGCAATCCGCGATGTTGGCGCTGCGCTTTCACTACCTCCCATGGAGATTGATTTAGTCGCTAAATCTCTGCCACATATTCGGGCCCGCAATATCTCTCAATCGCTATCGAACTTACCTGAACTTCGTAACCTCAACCTCACTTCCTCAACCTGGAAGATGGCGATTGGCATCGCAGAAAAACTTGATGGGCTGCCACGCAATCTCGCGATGCATCCATGCGCTGTCGTGATCTCTGATGGCGGTTTATATGACCGAGCCCCGATTGAGAAAAATGCCAGTAATTACCCGATGGTCCAATGGGATAAAGATGATGTAGAAGCAATCGGACTTCTTAAACTCGACATTCTCGGCGTGCGGATGCAATCTTCGTTGGCTTATGCGGTCTCTGAAATTGAGCGCACCACAAAAACCGTTGTGAATCTTGACTCCATTCCACTCGATGATAAAAAGACTTTTGAATTAATCCAATCCACGAAGACTCTGGGGCTATTCCAGATTGAAAGCCCCGGCCAGCGTGAACTTGTTGGAAAGTTCGCTCCTGAGACTTTTACCGATTTGATCATTGATATTTCACTCTTCCGCCCAGGTCCAGTGAAAAGCGACATGATCACTCCATTTCTTAACGCCCGCCAAGGTTGGGCTTCACGCGAAATATTCCATCCTGATCTGCGCGAGATTCTCGATGACACCGAAGGCGTTGTCGTCTTTCACGAACAAGTCATCGAAATCATCGCCACTTTAGGTGGAATCACACTGGCTGAAGCTGATGAGAAGCGGCGAGCTCTTGGTCATAGAGAAGGGCAACAAGAAGTCTGCGATTGGTTCTTCCCTGCTGCTACTGCGCGCGGATATCCGCTAGATGTAATCACCAAAGTTTGGGATGTATTACGCGCTTTTGCTTCTTTTGGTTTCTGCAAAGCCCATGCTGCAGCCTTCGCTCTTCCTACTTATCAATCAGCCTGGCTCAAAACTCACCATCCTGCTGCATTTCTTGCCGGAGTCCTTACTCATGAACCTGGGATGTACCCCAAACGATTGATTTTGGATGAGGTTCGACAATGTGGTCTTACCATCGCACCGATTGACATCAACCTCTCCGATCGCACATATCGCGTCGAAGGCGAAAATCAGATCCGCATCGCGCTAACTGATATCAGTGGCATCTCAAGCGCTGAAGTCGATGCCATCATCACTCATCGACCATTTATCGATATCGCAGATTTCGTACACCGTAGCAGCGTTAGTCGACCGACATGCGAAGCCTTACTTATGGTCGGAGCTTTCGATTCGCTCTACTCCTCAGAACTCAATCGCCGCGATTTATTACTACACCTCAATGATCTCTATAAATGGTCTGCCTCACAATCACTCTCACGGATTGGAGGCTCTCAACTCACTTTTGGTTTTACGCCACCACTATCAAAGACTGGCCTACCAGATTTAAAAGCATACGAACGGGTCACTCATGAAATCGAATTCCTAGGCATGGACATCTCTCATCACATGATTGAGTTTTACTCTGAATTCCTCAACCAGATCGGCGCTATCAAATCCAGCGATTTGTTACGCCAACGTTCAAAATCCTCAGTCCTTGTCGCTGGAGTAAAAGTCGCGCTCCAAACACCGCCTGTTCGATCCGGTAAACGAGTTATGTTCTTAACGCTCGATGACGGACATGGATGTAGCGATGCGACATTCTTTGAAGATATGCAACGTACATGCGCCGAGACTCTTTACAACTCAAGGCTCTTATTAGTTCGCGGCGAGATACGTCGTACTGGACCACGCGGTGTTTCTATCCGCGCCACAGGCGCATGGGAATTATCAGCTGCTTATGAAAAGTGGCGTAATCTCGCGGTTTGTGAGTGATGTGATGCCTGAACACTCCACGATTCTCCATGTAGATATGGATGCATTCTTTGCATCAGTCTCTGAACTTGATTACCCCCAATATCGTGGAAAACCATTAGTTGTGGGCGCTGGCTCACGTGGTGTAGTCCTCTCTGCAAATTACGCAGCTCGCAAATTCGGTATCCGCGCTGCTATGCCTGTTGCTCGCGCACAACGAATGGCCCCCACCGCAATCTTTATTCCGCCTGATCACGAACGATATTCCGAGGTTTCGCGACGGGTGATGGAGATCTTCTTTGAGTACACGCCATACGTTGAACCACTCTCACTTGATGAAGCTTTTCTTGATGTCACAGGATCACGTCGTTTATTCGGAAGCGGTCGAGAGATCGCACAAGCAATCCGAAAGCGAGTATCGGATCAAGAGAAAATAACCTGCTCTGTTGGGATATCTACGACTAAGTTCATCGCTAAATTGGCATCAGGTCGTTGCAAACCTGACGGAGTGCTAGAAATCGCACACGATCGAATACTGACATTTCTCCATCCACTCCCTGTCAACGAAATTTGGGGAGTGGGTCCGAAAACTAATGAAGAACTCCAAAGATTGGGGCTACGCACCGTTGCAGATATCGCTCACACTCCAATCGAAACTCTCAAACGTGCCCTCGGTGAAAGCGCAGGAGTTGCGCTTTATGAATTGGCCTGGGCTCGTGATTATCGAGAAGTTGTTCCTGATGCGCCGGAGAAGAGCATTAGCGCAGCCGAAACGTTCTCCTATGATTTAGAAGATCGCGAAGAGATTTTCCGTGAACTGTTACGACTCACGGAACGAGCCACTCATCGTTTAAGAAAGAGAGAATTGAGAAGTAAGACAATTGGACTGAAAGTGCGTTTTTCAGATTTCACAACCATCACTCGCTCGAAGACTGTGGCGCTACCCATCAATGGAACGCATGAGATTTACGAGATCGCAAAGGAACTCTTTCTTGCTCTCAAAATTGATGGCGCACGAATCCGCTTGCTTGGCGTATCTCTAGAGAACCTTTCTGATGAGACCGGAGCGGTCGAACAATTAGAGCTAGGGGAGCGTGAAATTGGGTGGCGTGAAGCTCAAGCCGCTATCGATCGAGCAATCATGAGATTTGGGCGCGGTTCTGTGTTGCCAGCGAGACTCGTTGGCGAGGATGAAGAGCCATCACGTGAAAGCCCAGACAATTACTAGTTTCTTCACCCCGATTCGACTTTCCACAATTCCGTCGCTCTACTATTGTGGGCGCCATGCCACTTTCTGAGCACGAAAAACGTCTCTTGGCGGAGATGGAAGAAGCTCTTGCAGCCGATGACCCCCGCCTCATTTCGACGTTTAGCGGCAAGACCCCCAGTCGTTCCCGAGTCGTTGCGGGTTTTGGCCTCATCGTCATTGGAATCTTTGTTCTCTTCGGCGGATTGATCTCCCAGACGCCACCATTGGGAATTGCAGGCTTCATCCTCTCGCTGGTTGGAGCGGTCTTGGCTATCTCCAATCTCGGTGGCTTGATGAATGGGATGGTCTCCAAGGCGACCGCACCTCGCGCCCCTAAGGGTGGTTCGAAGTGGAGCGCCCGATTTGAAGAGCGTTGGGATCGACGCAACCTTGATGAATAAGTAAGTCCTCACTTTCTACCCGCCTTCGTGGCGGGTTTTTTTATGCCCCAAATCAGGCAGTGGAGAGAACGCCTTGGGCCCCCGCGTCATGATGGAGTAGGGTGGTTGAAAATGGAGTAAAAGGGAGTAAAGTGGGGAATTAAGCAGAACGGGGGTTCTGCGGTTTGAGGCAAGACGGGGAGGTTCACATGTTTCTTGGCACCCATGAACCTCGTCTTGATGACAAAGGTCGATTGATTCTTCCCGCGAAATTCCGTGATGAATTGGCATCAGGATTAGTAATTACAAAAGGACAAGAACGTTGTCTCTTTGTTTTTCCAACAACTGAATTTGCTCGCATCACAGAGCAGTTAAAACAAGCGCCACTCACTGCAAAAGCAGCTCGCGATTACATGCGTGTGATGTTTGCCGGTGCGCATGACGAAATTCCAGATAAACAAGGTCGCGTCACAATTCCAAGTGGATTACGTGAATATGCAGATCTCGAAAAAGAATGCGTTGTTATTGGTGCAAATACTCGCGTTGAAATCTGGGATTCCAAAGCGTGGAAGAGCTACCTCAAAGATCGTGAAAAAGGATTTGCCGATGTTTCTGAGGAGGTATTTCCAGGCCTCTTCTAGGGGCAGATCTCTCTTGTGGCCACCGCCGACCTTCAACTAAGCGACGCCCCTTCCCCGGCGCCGTTTAACCCCCCAGATCCGTCGGCCGGCGGTGACCAGAGGAGAGAGAAAGTTAAAAAGGAAGTTACTAAGAAATAACGAGAAAGTTGAAGGAGGGGAAGATGAAGGCGGAGCACACATCTGTGATGTTAGATCGCTGCATCACGCTTCTTGCTCCAGCAATTGAAAAATCTTCTTCACCTGTCGTCGTTGATGCCACTCTTGGATTAGGCGGCCACTCCTACGCACTCCTTGAGAAGTTTCCTCAATTAAGAATCGTCGGTCTTGATCGCGACCAAAGTGCGATTTCCAAAGCTCAAGATCGTCTGAACATATTCCACAATCGGGTCACAATTATTCACGCAATTTATGACGAGATGCCTTCAGTTCTCGACAAGCTCGGTCTGACTTTTGTTGATGGAATCCTTTTCGATCTCGGAGTTTCATCTCTACAGCTTGATCAATCAGAGCGTGGTTTTTCCTACTCTCACAGCGCGCCGCTGGATATGAGAATGGACCAGTCACAAGGAATGACAGCGCAAGATGTGCTGGACTCATACTCGCGAAATGACTTAGTAAGAGTGATTCGTGAATATGGCGAGGAAAGATTTGCGACCCGAATCGTCGACAACATTATCGAAGCTCGAAATTCCGGTGCACTTAAAAATACCTCGGATCTTGCAGAACTCGTAAAAAGAAGCATTCCTGCAGCTACTCGTCGCGTTGGCGGAAATCCTGCAAAGCGCACATTTCAGGCGCTGCGAATTGAAGTGAATCAAGAATTAGCTGTTCTTGAAAGAGCGATTCCTCGTGCTATGGAACGTCTTGCGATTGGTGGTCGGATGGTTGTGATGTCCTTCCAATCACTTGAAGACAAGATCGTAAAGAAATTCTTTGCTGCTGCGACGCAGTCTCGTACACCCCGTGATCTACCAATCGAGATTGCTGAATTAGCGGCGAAGTTTCAATTAGTTTTCCGTGGCAGCGAAAAAGCAACACCGAATGAAATCGAAGAAAATTCACGTTCCCAATCCGTCAGACTGCGTGCGATAGAGCGGGTGGCAATCTAATGGCGCTATCAGCTCTCGCACCAGCCTTTGAACGTTCGCGTAAGGCAGTTGTCAAGAAATCTTCCCAAGTTGTACTCAAACTTGTGCCCGAACTTCGACCAGTCGCTGGGCAACAAGCAACAGATAACGTGTTCTATGGAGTTCTTGCAGCGATCTTAATTACCGGATTGCTTGGTTTGCTCGGCATTAACATCCTTCTTGGAAATGATGCAGTGCGAATTCGCGAACTTAAACTTGAGGCCATCGCAATTAACGAAGACCGGGAAGCCGCGCTGCGCGAAGTTGCACGCTTATCCACTTCTGAAGCCCTCGCCGCGCGAGCTATTTCTCTAGGCATGGTTCCTAGCGGCACACCAACATTCCTTGATATCTCACCTTCAGTTAACGCCGACGCTCCAGAAAAGGTCACACCATGAGCCACTACTCACTTGTAGAGCGTCGAATCCGTTATGTCGTTGCCATATCCCTGGTACTTCTTATCGCTTTCGCGGTCCGCCTCGTTGATGTTCAAGCGGTTCGAGCAGCCGGCTACGCAAACCGCGCAGATATGGAATTAGCAAAGAAATCCATCATTATGGCTCCACGGGGCGCGATTACAGATATCAACGGTGTGGAATTTGCTCGTAGCGTGACTGCTTATCGAATTCTGGCCGACCAGGCGATTATTGATTACCCGAAGAAGTTGGCCGAACTTGCAGCCCCAATTCTTGGAATGAACGCCAGCACTCTCGAGAGAGAATTAACTGGAACTCGTCGATATGTCGTCATAAGTCAGTCTGTGAAACCAGATGTTTGGCGCAAACTTGAATCAGCAATCGATCAATACAACGCAGCCGTCTCTGAAGAGAAGAATGGCTTTGTTAAACGTCTGGCTGGATTCTTCGCAGAACGAATTTATATTCGCGAATATCCCGAAGGTGAATTGGGTGCGGCAGTGGTGGGCTTTATCAATCGTGCAGGTTTAGGTGCGGCGGGCTTGGAATACAGCATGAATTCCACCCTGGCTGGAGTAAATGGCGAATACACCTATGCAAATGCGGCTGGAACGATTATCCCTGGAACACAAAAAATCACATCGGAAGCAATTCGCGGAAACACTATTCGTTTGACAATCGATCGTGATGTGCAATGGGTGGCGCAAGAAGCAATTAGAACTGTGGTGAAGAGTTCTCGCGCACTTTCGGGAACTGTTGTTGTTATGAACCCTAAAACTGGCGAGATTCTGGCTCATGCCTCATATCCCTCTTTCGAGCCG
This sequence comes from uncultured Clavibacter sp., assembly GCA_964655345.1. Lineage (GTDB taxonomy): Bacteria > Actinomycetota > Actinomycetes > Nanopelagicales > Nanopelagicaceae > MAG-120802. The sequence continues at coordinate 16,060 of CAZZMU010000001.1, read as the reverse complement.
GGAAACACAAAAGGTGTAGATCCGTATCGATGGAAGAACCCTTCAGTTCAAGAGGTGTACGAGCCTGGCTCAACAGGAAAAATAATCACGATTGCATCCGCGATTGAAGAAGGAAAAATTGCCCCGGAAACTGTCATGACAATTCCCTACAAATTGAAGAGATCCAACAAGGTTTTCCATGATCACGAACCGCATCCAGTTCAAAAGCTCACACTTGCTGGAGCGCTTGCAGTATCGAGCAATACCGGTGCTATAAAAGTTGGCGAGATGCTCTCCAACGACAAACTTCACTCGTACTTAAAGAAATTTGGAATTGCTGAAAAACCAGGCTCTGGATTACCAGGTGAAGAAACCGGAAAGCTTCTCGATGTTAGCCAATGGTCGGGGACTACCGCTCCAACAGTGGCATTCGGTCAAGGTTATTCATTGACTGCCCTACAAGCGACATCAGTCTTTGCAACCATCGCAAATGATGGAGTGAGGGTTACTCCCACCGTTATCGCGGGTGTAAGCGATGCCGCCGGTCGATATACCCCAGCAAATAAACAGAAGTCAGTGCGGGTTATTAGCGCAGATACTGCTCAAAAGATGCGATTGATGATGGAGAGCGTTGTGTCAGCATCCGGTACCGCTCCGGCCGCGGCAATTCCTGGTTATCGCGTTGCTGGAAAAACGGGAACAGCACAACGTCATAACGATTCATGTGGCTGTTACCGTGGCTACACAGCATCATTTATTGGTTTTGCACCAGCTGACAAACCTGAATTTGTGGTTTCAGTAACGATCCAAGATCCCAAAGGCCTTCACTGGGGTGGATATCTTGGCGGACCAGTCTTCAAGAAAGTAATGAGTTTTGTATTGAAAGACCAGCACATCGCACCAACCAAGCCAGCCGAGTTTACTTATGCATTAAATGAAAAGGATTTGAAGGCGAAAATGGCAGCACAAGATGCTGCAAAGTCAAAGACAACAAATCAGAGTCGAGTTCAGAATAATGACTGAAGTGCGGCGATACGAACCTAATATCAAGACATTAGGCGAGATCGCGGCATTTCTAGGTGCAGAAATCAAGAACGTTGCTGAGTTGATTGAAATATCTGGATTATGTAGTAACTCACATGACATCGAAAATGGCGATCTTTTCATTGCACTTCCGGGAGAGAAATCTCATGGAGGCGCATTCCTTACATCCGCTGTGGAGCGTGGTGCGAGGGCGGTTCTCACTGACATCGCAGGAAGCGAACTTTCCTCCGTTCGTGATTCTGCAATCCCCGTGTTAGTAGTTCCGAATCCGCGCTCCCAGAGCGGCTATTTAGCTGACTGGTTCCATTCCTCACCGAGTCGACAGATGTACTTGGCCGGAATAACTGGAACAAATGGCAAGACAACGACGACATATTTACTCCACCAAATCTGGCAATTTGCGCGGATCGAATCGGGCTTGATGGGGACTATAGGCATAACGATTGGTGAAGACTTTTATCCTGCGCAACGAACGACTCCTGAATCTGATGTAGTGCATAACGTCTTATCGGTAATGTCAGAAAGACACATTCGCTGTGCCACAATGGAAGTAAGTAGCCATGCACTTAACCAACATAGAGTCGACGGAGTCAGATTTTCAGCGGCAGGCTTTACTAATCTGAGTCAAGATCATCTTGATTTCCATGGCTCGATGGAGAATTACTACCAGGCTAAACGCCAGCTTTTCGAAACTCAATTATCCGAAAGCGCATTTATTAATATCGATAATGAATATGGCAAGCGTTTATCTGAAGAAATCGCTATTCCAACCTCCACGATCTCATTGCGAAATAAAAAAGCAACCTGGTATTGCGAGTCAATGACAAGTACAAAACTGGGTTGGGACTTGTCTATCCGTGGCGAGAATGGCATTTTGATTGAAGGTCACTTCAATCTCTTAGGTGAGCACAATGTTGAGAATTTACTTTTGGCAGTCTCGCTCGCGTTTCATAGCGGAGTGGATCCGATAGTTATTGGAAATGCGCTTAAGATTCTTAAGGGCGCCCCAGGAAGAGTGGAAAAAATTGATCGTGGCCAAGACTTTTCAGTTCTCGTTGACTATGCCCATACACCTGATGCAGTTAATCGGGTTTTGAATTCTTTAACGCAAGAAAGCGGGCGAGTAATAGGCGTTTTAGGTTGTGGCGGAAATCGTGATGCTGGCAAACGCCCATTGATGGGAAAAGCGCTCCGAAATGGTTGTGATATCGCAATTTTCACAAGTGACAATCCCAGAGATGAGGATCCTGGGCTGATTCTGAAGGAAATGACTGAAGGAATTGTTCTTGACGATACCGCCATGGTGATTGCCGATCGACGTGAAGCTATTGCGACGGCAATCGCTAGTGCGAATGCGGGAGATATCGTCGTGGTACTTGGAAAAGGCCATGAGACTGGTCAAGAAATTAAAGGGGAGAAATATCCCTTTGATGATCGCGATGAGCTCGAACGCGCGATTGAGGCACTTACATGATTCAGATTTCAGCCAATGAATTAGCCTCCATTATGGGTGGAACTTTGTATGGTTCTGCAGAAATGACGGTAAGTACTGAATTTCAATTTGATTCAAGAGCGATTAAGAAAGGTGACGTTTTCTTGGCCCTTAAAGGAGAATCCGTCGATGGCCACGATTTTGTCGATGATGCTTTTAATCGCGGTGCAGTACTGGCCATTGCAACAAAACAAGTCAATGTCCCATACATCATTGTCGACGATGTATTGAAGGCGATTGGCAAGTTCGCAGCTTATGTCCGCGGAAATCTCACGGGATTAAAAGTTATAGGCATCACTGGGTCTCAAGGAAAAACTACTACCAAAGACATGGTGAATTCGATTTTGGCCAATGAAGGAAAAACCGTTGCGGCGAAAGGATCGTTTAATAACGATCTCGGCGTGCCACTGACGCTTTTACGCTGCACAGATGAAACAAAATTCTGCGTTGTTGAAATGGGTGCCCGACATGGAGGAGATATCGCTGCGCTCACTCGCATTGCCAAGCCTGATGTGGGAGTGGTTCTCAAGGTTGGAAATGCGCATATCGGAGAATTTGGTTCACAAGAAAAGATTGCCGCCACCAAAGGCGAATTAATTGCCGGTCTGCAGCCTGGTGCAATCGCCATCCTCGGCACTTACGACAAATTCACTCCACAAATGCCAATTCCCCAAGGTGTAAATCGACTTACATTCGGCGAAACTCATGATTGTTCTGTAAGGGCCGCAGATATCGAATTTCGTGGTGGCTTTGCACACTTTGATCTAGTTACTCCAGAAAGTCGCGAACCCGTGGAGCTACGCGTAATTGGTCTTCATCAAGTTTCAAATGCCCTTGCTGCTGCAGCAATTGCCCACGCGTTAGGTGTCTCAACTACTCGTATCGCGAGTGCGCTATCAACACATGTGAGCGCCAACAAATGGCGTATGGAGATTCACGAGGGCAGCGAGATGCTCCTCATCAATGATTCGTACAACGCAAATCCGGAGAGCATGGAGTCTGCACTTCGCACGGTTGTGCTCTTGACCCAAGAGCGCGGTGGAAGATCATGGGCCTTTCTAGGAACGATGCACGAGCTGGGTCCGGATTCAGCACAAATGCATCGTGACATCGGCGCACTGTCGGCCGAGCTTGGAATAGATCATCTTGTGGCAATAGCAAACGATCAATATCTAGCTCAACTTCCTGACACAAACATGACCACACACTATTTTGAGACGGTGAATGAAGTACTTCCTCTCTTAAATGAATTAGAAGCTGGCGATGTCATTTTGGTGAAAGCCTCGCGCGCTGAACATCTTGAAGTATTGGCAGACTCAATAATTGATCGCTGGAATAACGAGGAAGGGGAGCGAATATGAGAGGGATACTAATTTCGGGGGCAATCGCTTTTCTCTTCAGTTTCTTAGCCACTCCTGCATTCATCAAGTTTCTAGCTCGTCGCGGATATGGACAACAAATTCGTGATGATGGGCCAAAAACTCACCACGTCAAACGCGGCACCCCAACCATGGGCGGCATCGTTCTGATTTTCGCGACCATTATTGGTTATCTCGTTTCTCATCTTGTAACGGGCGTCGTAATGACGACATCAGCACTACTTGTTATTGGTCTGATTGTGGGACTTGGACTTGTCGGTTATCTCGACGATTGGCTCAAAGTAGTGAAGCAAAGGTCGTTAGGTTTACGAGCTCGGGAAAAACTTCTGGGACAAGCGCTAGTTGCTGGCGCATTCGGAGTTCTTGCAACTAGATTCCCCGATGACTTGGGGCTGACCCCTATGTCGGAATATCTCTCTACTGTTCGCGATACATCAATCAAATTAGGAATAGTCCTGGTTGTAGTCTGGGCAATTTTCATGGTGCTAGGAACAAGCAATGGCGTCAATCTCACGGATGGACTTGATGGGCTTGCTACGGGTGCTGCAGTCATGTCATTTCTTGCGTTTGTGTTGATTGGAGTTTGGAAATTCGGCCAACGTTGCGAAGTAGCTGCGGGAACAAACTGTTACACAGTTCGTGATCCGCTCGACCTCGCAGTCCTGGCAGCGGCCCTCGCTGGTGCTTGCGGTGGATTCCTCTGGTGGAATGCATCCCCCGCGCGAATCTTCATGGGTGATACTGGCTCACTTGCATTAGGCGGAGGACTTGCTGGACTTGCAATGACTCTTAGAACTGAGCTGCTTCTGATTCCATTGGGTGGCCTATTTGTCATCATTACATTATCTGTGATTATTCAAACTACGTATTTCAAAATTAGTGGCGGTAAGCGAGTATTCAAAATGGCGCCATTACAACATCATTTTGAACTTCTTGGTTGGGGTGAAGTTACTATCGTCATTAGGTTTTGGATCATTGCTGGACTCTGTGTTGCCGCTGGCCTTGGCCTCTTCTATGCCCAATGGGTGGTTGCATGAACCCTTCTTTTATTCAATCTCTTCCAGGTAAGAAAGTTCTAGTTTTTGGTGCGGGAGTTACAGGGGCGCCCACGATTGAATTTTTAAGAAGTCGCGGAGTAGATGTTCTAGTTGTAGATGAAAAAGTGAGCGAACCCGGAGTAGTTAATTCTCTCGTCAACCAAGAGTTAATGAATTTCTCGTTTGCTGTCGTGTCGCCGGGATGGAAGCTCCATCACCCACTCATTGACGAAGTTCGTTCCAATGGAATTGAAATTATCAGTGAAATCGATCTTGCATGGCGAACCAAATGTGAGTTGGCTCCTGATCAACGCTGGTTAGCCCTGACCGGTACGAACGGAAAGACCACCACCGTTCAAATGGCGGAAGCGATGCTCCGAGAATCTGGATTCGATGCGACTGCATGCGGCAATGTTGGATTTACGGCCATTGAAGCCGTCACTCAGACAAAATCAGAAATTCTGATTCTCGAACTCTCTTCATTTCAATTGGAATGGAGCAATGAAGCCGAATTCGAATCTGTGGCAATTTTGAATATTGCTGAAGACCATATCGATTGGCATGAAACCTTCGAAAAATATGCTGCGGCGAAGTTCAAAATCACAGACCGAGCAAAGTCGGTAATACTCAATAGCCATGATCCAGAAATTGTTACAAGATCCACGAATCTCCCACATCGGATTATCTGGTTCTCGCTCAATACTCCGGCGCCACATCAGATTGGTCTGGTTGAAAATCTCGTGGTGGATCGTGCCTTCATCGTGGATGAAGCCGAAGCGCTCTTTGAATTGAGTGATATCAAACCTGCAGTCCCTCATAACCTTTTAAACGCAATGGCTGCTGCAGGTCTGGCCCGATCGGTTGGAGCTACCTCAGAATCAATTACTAACGCTGTCAAAAATTTCAAACTCGACCATCATCGACTAGAAGTCGTCGCAGAAAAAGACGGAATCACTTGGATTGATGATTCCAAAGCCACAAATCCACATGCCGCAATGGCCGCGCTTCAATCACAGCTTTCTTCGATCTGGATTGCAGGCGGTCTTGCAAAAGGCGCTTCCATGGATGAATTGATAGAGCGATGCAAGGGACGGATTAAAGTCGCAATATTGATTGGTACTGATGCCCACATAATCGAGACCGCCTTGCGCAAGTACGCACCTGAAATTCAAATTGCGTCAATTGATCCTGGATTAAAGGGAATTGAAGTTATGCGCCGTGCAGTGTCTTTAGCTCACTTGCAAGCAAAATCGGGAGATGTAGTTCTCCTTGCTCCGGCCTGTGCTTCCATGGATCAATTTAAAAATTATGCCGAACGCGGAGATTTTTTTGCGCAGGCGGTAAAGGAGAAGATTGGTGAGTAATTCAAAATCGCTATTTTCACGACCTGCTTCGGCTTACTACTTAATATTGGGTTCGGTTGTTGCGTTATCAGCTCTTGGCCTGGTCATGGTTCTTAGCGCCTCTTCCGTCAAAGCGCTTACGGAATCGGGGAATTCCTTTGCCTACGTGCTCCGACAAGCGATGTTTCTTGCGCTATCCGTAGCAATGACCTGGGTTGCGATGAAGCTTCGAGCCGAACTATGGAAGCCAATCGCCCAGACAGCGTTGTTGGTTTCGTGCATTCTTTTAACTCTGCCACAAATTCCTGGCGTTGGAAAAACTGTTGGTGGAAATACCAACTGGATTGGTATTGGTAGTTTCACAATTCAGCCCAGTGAGTTTGCCAAAGTAGGGATAATTTTGTGGTGCGCGATGCGACTTCGTATTCACGATCAAAGAGCGAGCCAAGGAGAAGAGAGCAATCCCGCCAAACTTGTTGTTCCGGGTATTGCGCTGGTGATGATTCTGATTCTGTGGGGTCGCGATCTAGGAACAGTAGTCGTCGTTGCCGGAATTGTTGGTGGAACTCTATTTATCTCGGGAATCTCAATGCGAATCATTGGGGCGCTCGGCGTTGTCGTAGGACTTGGCTTTGCGAGTTTAGTTTTGACTTCAAGTAATCGAATGAATCGCTTCTCTGCATTCTTCGATCCATTTGCAGAAGCAAACTACAAAGGCGTCGGATGGCAACAAGCACATAGCATTATGGGTCTTGCTTCTGGCGGTCCACTGGGAACCGGCCTTGGGAGCAGCAAACAGAAGTGGGGAAATCTTCCTGAAGCGCATACCGATTTTATTTTCTCTGTCATTGGAGAGGAATTGGGCCTGCTTGGAACACTTGCCGTTCTTGCGCTCTTCGCACTACTTATTCTTGGGATATTTCGAGTTGCACTACGAGCGGATAATTCGTTCGAACGATATGCCTGTGCTGGCATTGGTTGCTGGTTTGCGGTTCAAGTCATTCTTAATATTGGAACCGTCATCAGCGTTATCCCCGTTGTGGGCGTGACACTTCCATTTATTTCCTACGGCGGATCATCGCTACTAGCGACATTCGTCGCCATTGGATTTGTACTTGGCGTATTGCGGCGCGACCCCGAAATCGCCGCTGAGATTCGCGAACGTAAATCGGTCCGATCTGCGAGAGGATAGACCTTATGTCGCATCGCTTCATCGTGGCGGGTGGAGGCACCGCAGGACATATCGAGCCGGCCCTCGCAGTCGCAGATGCTCTCGTCGAACTCGATTCCACTGCAATCTGTGAGTTTCTTGGAACAGATGGCGGGTTAGAAAAATTACTGGTCCCAAAGCGCGGCTATAGATTGCGAACTATTCCTAAAGTTGTATTGCCGCGGAAGATTTCGCTATCGCTCCTCACATTTCCCTTGCGATTGACCGCTGCAATTGGAAAGACTTTTCGCGAGATTCGCGGAGCGGATGTAGTGATTGGATTTGGGGGATATGTAGCGGCTCCTGCGTATGTGGCGGCTTTCTTTCAACGAATCCCCATCGTCATTCATGAGGCAAATGCAAAACCGGGGTGGGCAAATAGACTGGGTCGAAAATTCGCCCGGATAATTGCGGTCAATTTTTCAGATGTGCAACAACAATGGCCCGGTTCAATTCTGACCGGAATGCCCATTCGTAAGTCTCTTGAGAGCTTAGTCTCGCTTGGCGATCGGGAAAGTTTTAGAAAATTACATGCTGAATCATGGGGCTTTAGCCCTGAACTACCGATTGTTGCAATTTTTGGGGGCTCTCAAGGTTCAGCGCATATAAATCAAGTTGTAGCCGAATTTGTAAAAAATGGAACTGATATCCAAATAATCCATGCCGTAGGAATCAATAATCAATTACCTCAGAGCCAGAAGAATTATTTGCCAGTTCCATATTTCCATGACATGGCGGCGATTTATGGCAGCGCCGATCTCTTGGTGACCAGAAGTGGTGCGGTTACATGCTCGGAATTATCAGCTCTGGGTAAGTACGCCATTTTGATCCCTTTGCCACACGGCAATGGAGAACAAGTCGACAATGCGAAATCTCTTGTTAATAAAGGCGCTGGAATCATGGTTGCAAATGCGGAATTCTCAGCCCCTTGGCTTCATCAGAATCTTTCTTCCGCTATCAAGAGCGCAATGTCATTTTCTTCGAGCCCTGATCTCACAAATATTCACGCGGCTACTCGCATCGCTGACCTTGTGTTGGGATTAGTCGCATGACCCGTGATTGGAGCCAAACCCGCGCACATTTCATCGGTATCGGCGGTTCAGGTATGAGCGGAATTGCCAGAATCATGGCGGCTCGCGGCGCCAGCGTCTCGGGCTCAGATATCCATGATTCCTCGAGTTTGAAGGGGCTTCGAAGCCTGGGAATCACTGTGCACGTCGGACATGATGCTGACAATGTGGGCGATGCAAATTTGGTGATCCGATCAAGTGCGATACCTCGTGAGAATCCCGAATTACTTGTAGCTAAATCCCGTGACATTGAGATCGTAGAACGCGCAGAAGCCCTGGCTGCATTAATGATTGGAAAGAGGTCAGTTGCGATTGCAGGCACTCACGGAAAAACCACCACAACATCAATGTTGACCGTCGCTCTGCAACATTGTGGTTTTGATCCGTCCTTTTCTATCGGAGCAACGGTCAGAAATTCTGGGACTAATGCTCACCATGGTTCTGGAGATACTTTTATTGTTGAAGCCGATGAATCTGATGGCTCTTTCACCGCCTATAAACCGCTCGGAGCTATCATCACAAATATTGAACTAGACCATGTAGATAATTTTAAAAGTCTAGATGAAATAAACAAGATCTTTCGTGATTTCGTAAAGACGATTCAAGTTGGGGGATTCATTGTTCTGTGCGCTGATGATCCCGGGACTCAGTCACTCATAAACGAAATTCGGACATCAAACAATTCTCAATTGAACATACTCACTTACGGCGAAGATTCTCTGGCCGATGTAAAACTTGATCGCATTGTCGTTGGACCAAAAAACGCGAGTGCGAGAGTAGTAATGAAAGGTCGAGTACTCGGCGAGATGGAACTATCAATCACTGGTCGCCACAACATCCTCAATGCGGCTGGAGCTTTAGCCGCTGCTCACGCTTTAGGTGCCAATCCCTTGGATGTGATGGCTGGATTGAAGTTGTTCACAGGAGCCCGCCGTCGTTTTGAAATCAAAGGCGTCGTTAATGGAATTACTGTGATTGACGACTATGGACACCACCCCACTGAAATTCGCGCGACGCTGGACACTGCTCGGATTTACGCAGGTACCGGACGAGTTTTTGCCGTTTTCCAACCTCATCGATATAGCCGAACTCAAGCCTTTTCTAGTGATTTTGCGAAAGCTCTTTCCGCTGCGGATCACACTTATTTATTGGAAGTGTACGCAGCAAGTGAACAACCAATTGCCGGAGTTACCTCAAGTCTGATTGCGAGCAAGATGGATAAGTCCCAAGTTTCGTATGAGCCATCAATGCCAGTGGTTGTGGACGCGGTCTCACGAATGGCAACCAGCGGAGATCTCATCATCACTTTGGGCGCTGGCGATGTAAGCGCACTTGGACCGTTGATCATTCGCAATCTTGAAACTAGTAGCGCCCAATCCTGATCCTTAATGAAACCTAAATTTCGATTATCGCTACGCTTTCCGCGCCCCACACTTCTTCTTAGCATTGTGATCCTCGCCGGCGCTGCATACTTGTTGGGATGGAGCAAGATTTTTGTCGTGGAATCAATAGTGATTGAGACAAAGAACAAAGAAGTAGCACAAGAGGTACAAGCGAAACTCTTAGAGAATCCAGCTGTGGTGAAGATTGGTGACCCGCTGGCCCGAGTTGATCGACGTTCGATCGCATCTCGATTACGTGAAATGCTCTGGGTCGAAAACATCAAGCTCAATCGCAAACTTTTATCTGGCGAAGTGAGCATTCAGGTAATCCCGCGAGATCCCATTGGAAGGTTGACTCCAGCCTCCAGCACATCTGTAGACAGTGTTGGTTTTTTGGGAGCTGATCTCGAGGTTTTCTACCTCCCCAGAAACGCTGTAACAAATGCCATCGCAACAGGTGAGACAAATTGGGGGAGGATTCCAGAAATTAGTTTCCAAGGTGAGTATCAGGGCGATCCCCGAGACACGAACCGAGAAATCCGAGATGAAATCAAAGCGCTGATCAACGCTCTCTCTGACAAGGGGTATCGAGCGCTGCAAATCACCGTGAAGAGTCCGACCGAGCTGAGTAGCGCTATCTCGAAAGATGGTAGGAAATTGGATATTTATTGGGGAAGTGTCAACGAACTTTCCCTCAAAATAGAAGTTTTAGAGCGATTATTGGAACTCAAAGAGAATAAACGAGCAAGTTATTTCAATCTCTCCAATCCTGTTTCACCAATTGCAAAGTAATCTGCGAGAAAAAACTTAAGTAAAAACTTTCGTGTCGGTGTTTGCCACAACAAGGCCCCACGCCTACTTTTGCGCGCACAGAAAAGCGAAACTCTAAGTCTAAAGTTGAGAATTAGGGTTCATAGAGAGGCGAAAAAGTGGCGACACCACAGAATTATTTAGCAGTCATCAAAGTTGTAGGAATTGGTGGCGGTGGAGTGAACGCAGTAAATCGAATGATTGATGCTGGTTTAAAAGGTGTCGAGTTCATTGCTATTAACACAGACGCACAAGCGCTTCTCATGAGTGATGCCGATGTGAAACTTGATATCGGTCGCAAGCTCACTCGCGGTCTTGGTGCAGGAGCTGCTCCGGAAATTGGAAAGCAAGCCGCTATTGATCACACTGAAGAAATCGAAGAAGTACTTCGCGGTTCTGACATGGTTTTCGTTACTGCTGGAGAAGGCGGCGGAACTGGAACGGGCGGCGCGCCTGTAGTTGCAAAGATTGCCAAAGAACTTGGCGCTTTGACAGTTGGTGTTGTTACTCGTCCATTTAGTTTTGAAGGAAAGCGTCGCGCTTCACAAGCTGAAGAGGGAATTGAAAATCTTCGAAAAGAAGTCGACACTCTTATCGTTATTCCAAATGATCGTCTGCTCTCTATCTCTGATCGATCGATTTCTGCTCCTGAAGCATTTAAAACTGCTGATCAAGTACTTCTCTCTGGAGTTCAGGGCATTACGGATCTCATCACAACTCCAGGTCTTATCAATTTAGATTTCGCAGATGTGAAGAGCGTTATGGATGGTGCCGGTTCAGCTCTGATGGGAATTGGTTCTGCTCGTGGCGAAGCTCGTGCAACTCGCGCAGCAGAACTAGCAATCTCATCACCACTTCTCGAGGCATCCATTGATGGCGCCCATGGTGTCCTACTCTCCATCGCAGGCGGCTCTGATTTGGGTCTCTTCGAAATTAGTGAAGCTGCTGAACTTGTAGCTAAGTGTGCTCATCCAGATGCAAACATCATCTTCGGAACTGTCATTGACGATGCTCTCGGTGACGAAGTTCGTGTGACGGTTATCGCCGCAGGTTTCGATGGGGGAGCGCCAAAGAAGGTTTCTGTTCCCGTGATTTCAAGTGCAGCTCTTAATGGTCAAGCAAATCCGATTCCTGCGAATGACCCAATCGCTGTGGCCATGGATGCGCCTGCGGCCCCAGCTCGCCGTCGTATTACTTTTGAAGAGCTCGTCAAAGAAGACGAGATTGATATTCCAGACTTCATGAAATAACCACTCGCTATGTCGAGGTCGTTATTCACCTCGCGCAATGGCGGTGTGAGCGTTGCGCCGTTTGAAAGTTTGAACTTTGCGCTGCATGTTGGGGACGATCCAGGTTCCGTCACAAAGAATCGAGAGATTCTGGCGTCGAATTGTGGCGCAGCTCCGACAGCTTTTCATTTCATGAATCAAGTACATGGAAACGACATCTCCATAGTCACAGAAGACTCTTCACCTTCGGATGTACCCACAGCAGATGCGCTTTTTACAACCATTCAGGGAAGATTCCTAGTCACCCTTATTGCGGATTGCATCCCGTTATTACTTCGCTCGCAGCGCGCTGTTGCGGCCGTCCATGTAGGTCGCCAGGGTTTGGTACGAGGAGTGTTTGAAAAAACTCTTGAAGTTTTTGCTCAACACAGTATTTCCACTAATGACATAACGGCTGAATTAGGACCTTCGATTTGTGGTCGATGCTATGAAGTTGATAGCCAGATGTTCCGCGATGTTACGACTCAGATTCCGGCGACTGCTGACAATACATCTCAAAGCTGTCTCAACATTGAAGCGGGTCTGGTTTCAAAATTAGAGTTGGCGGGCATTTCATGGAAGTCCTCAGGACTCTGCACGCTTCATGACCCAGGTTATTTCTCGTATCGGCGTGATGGAGTGACTGGCCGCCAAGCAGGAGTCATCACTTTATGAGCTATCAACGCACGCAAGAGATCACCACAGCTCTAGCTGAAGTGCGCTCGCGCATACCTAGTAATGTCACGTTGATTGTTGTCACGAAGACTTTCCCCGCAAGTGATATTGAAATTCTCTACGAACTTGGGGAACGGAATTTTGGAGAGAACAGAGATTCCGAAGGTGCGGAAAAATCTGAGTTACTTGCCGACGATTCCATCTGGCATTTCCAAGGCGGAATACAGAGCAATAAATTGCGCTCGATCGTGCAATGGAGTGATTTCATTCATTCACTAGACGATCTCTCTCATGCCGAGAAGATCTCTAATATGTCGCACGAAATGGGAAAGAAACAGAACTGTTTCATCCAGGTGAATCTTGATTCAAATGATGAAAGTCAGACTCATCGCAGCGGTATTTCACCAACTGAACTAAAATCCTTTGCAGAACGATCGGCACAATTACCGGGGCTAACAATTGTGGGAGTGATGGGTGTCGGACCACTTCATCAGGACCCAGCCCCTGCATTTGCTCGTCTTCAAAGAGCAAGTCACGAACTTCAAGAGATCATCCCCTCAGCGACCTATATTTCAGCGGGAATGAGTGGAGATTTTGAAATTGCCATGAAATATGGCGCGACACATGTTCGAATAGGTAGTTCAATCCTCGGCTCTCGTTAACCCTCACCCTAAAATTTCACCTATGTCTAGCGCCATTAGAAGAATGACCAACTACCTAGGTCTCACCGAGGATGATGGATCAACTCCAGAATCTGTTGCTGTAAAACCGAAAGTTGCTCCGGTCAAACGTCCAACCCCAACGTTAAGCGTCGCTCCTCAACTTCCAATCTCAACCGCAACTCAGGAAGCCGCGCCCATCGATCGCATCGTGACGATCACTCCTCGTTTTTATAGCGAAGCTCGTGCGATTGGCGAGTATTACCGCGAAGGTAATCCAGTCATCATGAATCTCAGCGACATGGAAGAGTCAGAACGCAAACGACTCATCGATTTTGCATCTGGTCTAGTCTTCGGCCATGCTGGAACAATCGAGCGCGTTACCTCAAAAGTTTTCTTACTCTCACCGCCTAATGTGATGGTGAGTTCTGAAGAAAAGACTGCTGCTGCAAATGCCAGTCTCTTCAATCAGAGCTAAAGAACGTCTATCGTGATTAATCTCAGTGATTGGGTGGTTCTTGCCCTCAATTTATTTCTGATTGCGCTATTTGCAAGGCTGATTTTGGATTATGTTCGAATGTTTCGTCCCTCATGGCGACCACGCGGCATCATTCTTCCTATCGCTGAGATTATTTACATGATTACTGATAAACCATTGGGCTTTGTTCGACGCTTCATACCGCCACTCCGAATGGGCCCGGTAGCCCTGGATCTCTCATTTATTGCGCTCTTTTTTGGAACTCAGATACTCATCGCATTCCTGAGTTAATAGCGTTTCGCTTTTCTTCCCAACCACTTCAACGCTGACGTAGACTGCTGAGTATGGATCGCTCGGCCGCGCAAAAACTTGATGCGCAGGACCCCCTTCATCATTTCAAGAATGATTTTGTTATTACCGACCCAGATATGTGTTATCTCGATGGAAACTCACTTGGCCGTTTACCTCATGCCACAGTAAAAGCAATCAATGATTTCCTCACTCACGAATGGGGCCCCGAAGTAGTAACTGGCTGGGGGCATTGGGTCGATGAAGCTCAATCCGCTGGCGATCTGATTGGTAGAAGCGCACTTGGTGCGGCTGCCGGACAAGTTCTCGCCTGTGACACTACTTCCGTTAATTTTTATCAACTCGCATCAGCAGCAATCAAAGCTCGCCCCAATCGTAAAACCATCATTATTGATGCTGCTAATTTTCCTACTGATCGCTACATCATGCAGGGTCTTGCAGAACACCATGGCCTGAAACTCATTACGATCAACAATGAAGACCCTTCAATTTCCTCTAACGAATTAATCACCCCACAACTTCTAGAGAAATATCTCAATGACGATGTCGCGCTCGTCTCACTTGAAGTTGTGCAGTACCGTTCCGGTGCGCGCCAAGATATTAAAGCGATAAACGATCTAGTAAAGAGTCACGGAGCGCTAATGCTCTGGGATGCAGCGCACGCTGTCGGTTCCGTCGCGATGAATTTCGATGCCAACGGTGTTGAACTTGCTGTTGGCTGTACTTATAAATATGGAAACTCTGGACCTGGTGCGCCGGCGTGGCTTTATGTCTCCACATCAATGCAGAAGGAGTTGCGGGTTCCCATTCAAGGATGGTTCGCACAACGCGACCAATTTGCCATGGGACCAACTTTTGAACGCGATGATTCGATTCGCGGTTTTCAAATTGCAAGTCCTTCACTCATGGGTCTTCGCTGTATCAAATCGGCTTTCTCCATGATTGAAGAAGCCGGTATTGAGAACATTGAAAAGAAAGCAGCGCGTGGAACAGAGATGATGATTGAACTTTTTGACGAGTGGCTGGCTCCGCTCGGTTTCACACTTAATACTCCACGAGACCCAAAACAACGTGGTGGTCACATCTCCCTGGTTCATCCCGAAGCAGAAAAAATAGCAATAGCACTTCGCCAATATGCCAACGTGATTCCTGATTACCGCGTTCCTAATTCGATTCGCGTAGCGATCTCTCCATTGGCGACTTCCTACACCGAGGTGTTTGACGGATTCCAACGTCTTCGAGATCTCGTTAGCACTCGCCAATACGAGAAAGTGACAACAGGAGGCTCACGAGTTACATGAGCACTAATCACGAAGCAGCGCTGACTTACAGCTCATATTTGAAGGTGGATGAGCTGCTCAAACTCCAACAGCCACTATCAGAAGGCCCCGAACACGACGAACTTCTCTTCATAGTCATCCATCAAACCTACGAACTCTGGTTCAAAGAGATGATTCATGAATATAAAGCGGCCCAGAAATCTCTAGAAGCCGGGGATACCCATTACTCACTTGCCATCCTTGGCCGCATTCGCACCATCATGAAGATCTGCGTTGCTCAGATCGACATCTTAGAAACCATGACGCCACTGCAATTCAACTCTTTCCGTGATCGACTCGGCGCCTCCAGTGGTTTCCAATCTGCACAATTTCGGGAAGTAGAAGCAATCCTTGGACGTAGAGATAACCGTGCCGCTTCTCACCTCATGCCTGACGATCGTGCCAAAGTCGAGTCGTTAATGAAAGCTCCATCGTTGTGGGATAGCACATTGAAGTATGTTCACTCACGTGGATTTAAAATCCCAGAATCAATACTGAATCGAGATTTCTCAAAACCATATGAAGCTAATTCAGAAGTTCAAAGTGCGCTACTTGATCTTCATCGAAACGATCCAGAGGCAGCGCTCGTTTGTGAAAGGCTCGTTG